>DATJGQ010001026.1:0-3094 GCA_035494815.1 Gemmataceae bacterium | reverse complement strand
CTATTCGAGTGAGCGGCCGGCTCGAAGATTCGCCTGCCGGCGAAACGTTAGCCCCGCGGCATCCACCAGCCCACGATATACGTCACGATCCCGAACACCACGGCGGCCAAAAACGCGATCAGCCAGATCGGCATCACCCACTGCATCGACCGCTCCAAATGCGGGTCGGCAGACGGAGGGTAGTCGGTCGGCTGATTCGGCGGTGTCACGGGCATGTGTGGTTCCTTTGACTCGTGCCATTCTAACCCAACCGGCGAAACTGGCGGTCCAGTTCGTGCCGGCTGAACAACAGCGACGTCGGCCGGCCGTGCGGGCAGTGGTGCGTGTTCTCGGCCAACTCGCGCTGCTCCAACAGCGAAGCGATCTCCTCGGGCGTCAGTCGGTCGCCGGCCTTGACCGCGGCGCGACACGCCATCGTCGCCAGCGCGTCATTAAGAAACTGCTCGCGGGTCGGCGGGCGGTCCTTGGCGACGAGCCTGTCGGCGACCGCGCGAAAGATCGTCGCCGGCGACGCCCGGTTCAGGATCGCCGGGTAACTCGCCAACAATAGCGTGCCGCCACCGAAGTCGTCCACCTCAAGTCCGAGTCCGGCGAGGGCGACTTTTTCTTCAAGGACCCGGGCCGCCTGCTCGGCCGGCAGGTCGATCGGTTCCGGGATGAGCAGTCGTTGCCGATCGAGCGGCCCTGCCTGGGCGCGACGGCGGAGTTGCTCGAACAGGATGCGTTCGTGCAGGGCGTGCTGATCGATGACGAGCATGCCGTCGGGCGTTTCGACGACGAGGTAGGCGTCGTGCAACTGAAAGGCGCGCGTCTCGGACGACACCGCGCCCGCCGACCAGCCCGAAGCGCGAGCGAGGGGTGCGGCCGGCCCGTCGGGAAAATCGAGTCGTGGCGCGGAAGGCGGCGAAGCGGATAGTCGCCACTCTGAGATTTCCCCATCCGCAGTTTGTTGGCCGCCCGTTCGGTTTTCTGTAGCCGGCCTCAGTGAGGCCGGACCGGGGTCATTGACCCCGGAAACAGGAGACGGCGGTGCATCGACGGCTTGCGCCGGCACCTGCAGCCGCGGGACGAGGTTCGCCCGCCGCAACCGGTCGCGAACGGCCCCGAGTACTAAGTGATACGCCGCCTGCCCGTCGCGGAAACGAACTTCGGACTTGGTCGGATGGACGTTCACATCGACCGAGTCGGGCGGCAGTGACAGGAACAGAAACCCGACCGCGTAACGACCGGTCAGGAGCAGACCACGATACGCCTCCTGCAATGCATGCCCGAGGCTGCGGTCGCGGACCCAGCGGCCGTTGACGAACAGGTATTGCAGCCGGGCGTGGCCGCGCTCGCACGCCGGGTCGGCGACGTAGCCGGTCAGCCGGGCGGGGCCCATTGTGGTGTCGATGTGATAGAGGCGGTCGGCGACGTCTCGGCCGAAGAACAGGCCGACGCGATCGAGCAGGCTCGCCGTCGCCGGCACCTCGTGGACGATTTTGCCGTTGTGCCGCAAGACCAGATGGAGCTTTGGGCAGGCGAGGGCCAGCCGCGTGACCGCCTCGCAGACGTGGCCGACCTCGGTCGCCGTCGTGCGCAGGAATTTGCGGCGGACGGGCGTGTTGAAGAACAGGTGTCGGACTTCGATCCGCGTGCCCGGCGAACCGTTCCACGGTTTCACGGCTGACAGTTCGCCGCCATGACAGCCGATCTCCGCGCCGTCGGGAGCGTCGGCGGGCCGTGATTGCAAGGTCACTTGTGAGACGCCCCCGATCGATGCAAGGGCCTCGCCGCGAAAGCCGAGCGTGCCGATGCGGAACAGGTCGTCGGCCGTACTGAGCTTACTCGTGGCATGGCTGGCGAACGCGAGCGGGAGGTCTTCGGCCGCAATGCCGCAGCCGTCATCGACGACGCGGATCAGTTCACCGCCGCCCTGTTCCAAGTCAATCTCCAGTCGCGTCGCGCCGGCGTCGATGGAGTTTTCGAGCAGTTCCTTGACGACGCTCGCCGGCCGTTCGATGACTTCGCCCGCGGCGATCTTGGTGACGACGGTCGCGGGCAATTGCTGGATACGGGGCATACCGGCTGGAATAGTCATTCTGAAGCGGGCTGCAACTGGGAAACCGGGGACCGCCGATGCGGCGCGGCTATAATTGCTGTGAGATTGTGAGATCGTTTCCCGTCGTTTTGCGGAGAGCTGGCCATGGCCATCACGGTCGAAGCCGTGTACGAGAACGGCGTGCTCAAGCCGAAGGAGCCGCTGCCGCTTCGAGAAAACGAGACCGTTCGCGTCTCTATCGAGTCGCCCGTCACTTGGGCGGAACGAACCGCCGGCATGATTCACTGGACCGGCGAACCCGAGGTGTTGCGACGCATTGCCGAGGATGACGAATTCAGCATCTTGGAGTCGCCGTGACGTTCCTCAGCGTATCGTCCGGCGATCTCATTTTTCTTGACGCGAACACGCTGGTTTACCACTCCACGAGCCACCCGAAGTACGGAGCGGCCTGCACGCAGCTCCTGAAGCGGGTGGAACTTGGCGACGTCCGCGGCTACGCGTCGTCGCACGTGCTGGCGGACGTTGCACACCGGCTTATGACCGTGGAGGCCATGGCACTGAGGGGCTGGCCCCAGGCGGGCATCGCGGCGCGCCTGAGAAAGCATCATGACGAAATCCCGCTCTGACGCTCTACCGCCAAGCCATCGCCGGCATCCCGTTGATGGGCGTCCAGGTCCTTCCCACGACGCAAATGGTGGTCGAGCATGCCGCGCAGCTAAGTCAGCAATACCAGCTGTTGACGGGTGACGCACTGGTCGTAGCTACCATGCAACAGCACCGGCTGACCAACCTGGCCAGCAACGACGCCGATTTCGACCGCGTCCCGGGCATCACGCGCTACGGGCCGTCGTGAGTGGTCGAATCGCATTAAGGGCCGTCGTCCTTCGTAATGCTCAATTCCCGGTCTGAAATTCCAGCGGCTCCATGCCGCTCGGCAGTCGCGGCGGAATCAGCGCGGTCAATCGTCCGGGCAGTGCCCGCGGGTCCAAAAGTCCGGTGCGGACGAATGCCACCAGGTCTGCGAACTCACCCGCGGTCAGTCGTGTCGGCGGC
>DATJGQ010001025.1:0-6168 GCA_035494815.1 Gemmataceae bacterium | reverse complement strand
CCAACCGCCTGTTCACGGGTCAGTCAAACGGGGCCCTCAACGTCCAACTCCAGCCGTACACGGGCAACAACGCCCTCTACGTGTCCGCCAACACTGGCGCCGCGAGCACCGGCACCTTGACGTTGGGTACGCCGCATTCGGTCGACACCCTCAATGTCCTGGCCAGCGGCGGCGGCGGGGCCGCCACCTATAACGTCACATTGACGTTCTCCGACAACACCACGTCTACCTACAACGGCCTGACCACCCCCGACTGGTTCAACGGCGCCAACCCCGTGGCCATCATCGGCGACCGCTTGAACCGCCAGACCGGAGCGTTCGATACCGCCAACACCGCCGGCGTCAACCCGCGGATCTACTCGACGGACATCGCGCTTACCGCCGCGGACGCCGCCAAATTGATCAGCTCCGTCACGTTCACCAAGACCGCCGGCGGAATCCTCAACGTCTTCGGCATTAGCGGGTCCACAGGGACGACCACCACGCTCCTCCAGGATTACAGTGCGAACAACCTGGCCGTCACGGCCAATTCCGGCCTGGTCGTGCCGGCGGCCGGCGCCAAATTCGGCAATGTGTCTCTCGGGGGGACCCTGAACGTGGCCGGCCAGGCGGGCGCGTCATTGGGGCTCGGGCCGACGACGCTGACGGGCAGCGGCGGCGGCATTAGCAACGACGGGAACACGCCGTTGGCGACCCCGTCGCTGTCAGACGGCGGCACCGCCCGTACGTTCACCAAGGCCGGCACCGGCACGATGAACGTGTTCGGCAACAGCTCCCTGGTGGCCGGCAGCACGGTCGCCGTGAATGGGGGGACACTCAACGTCACCAAGAGCACTGGCGCAAACCCGGTGGGCAGCGCGGGGATCACGCTCGGCGGCGGCACGCTGCAGATCGGCCTCCGGCCAGGCGGCTTCAGCCCAATCCCGATGAGCGGCTATACGCAGGACCTGGTCGTCGAAGTTGGTCAACCGTTCGGCGGTCTCAGCCTCACCGCGACGATGGACGCTGGAACCGCGTTCACCGGCAACACCTGGTACGAGCGGGGGCAAAACCCGGCCTCTCCGACGACCGGCCTGCCGATGGGCCAGACGGTTTCCAGCGCCACGTTCCCCGCGACGCTCGCGCACCCTGGCTACAGCTACACGCTCCCGTCGGCCACCGCAAACAACACGGTGATGTTGGACGCCGGTAACCCGACCGGAACCATTACGCTCGGCACGCCCACCGCGGCCTCGCAGCTGTCGTTCCTCGCCGCGTCGGCCAATGGCGCCCAGGGCATCACGGCGACGGTCCGGTTCACCGACAATACCTCCGTGTCCGGGCTGACGTTTTCGGTCCCGGACTGGTTCGGCGCCGGGAACGGGGCCGTCATCGCCAGCGGGCGCATTAACGCCGACGGCACGTACAACAACGTCGGTACGGTAAACCCCCGGCTCTGGGACGCGATCCTCGAACTGCCGCTCAGTGTCCAGAGCAAACAGATCGCCGGGATCGACCTGACCTGGAACGCCAACAACCCCGGCAACGGTCGCGCGGCCATCTTCGCCGTCAGCGGCGCCGCGCCGTCCATCGCTCAGGATTTCAGCGCCAACCCCATCACCGTCACCGGGAACTCCACCATCAACCTTCTGACCTGGCTCGGCGTCGGGCTGGGCCCCATCACGATCGGCAGTAACACGCTGTCCTTCACGAGTGCCCTTCCCGGATCCCAGGTGACGATCCCGTCGTTGAGCTTCACCGGCAACGCGACGCTCAGCAACGACGCCAACGTGTCCCCGATCACGCTTCCGGTGCTCAACGACGCCGGCACCGCCCGCACCATCACCAAGGCGGGCGCCGGTACCATGACTCTGACCGGCGCAGGCTCGCTGGTCAGCGGCAGCATCGTGTCCGCGGCCGGCGGGACGTTGGTCGTCACCCGTACGCCCACCACGAGCACGGTCGGTAACGCCGGCCTCCGCCTCGCCGGCGGTACGATGAACATTGGCAGCGGCAGCGGCGTAACCTTCGCCGCCACCCCGGTCACCCTGTCGGCTGCCAGCTATACGCAAAACATGGTCCTCCCGGTCGGCCAGACCTTCCCGGGGCCGATCACGGCCACGATGGACGGCGGGACGGCGAAAACCGGCGCCACCTGGTACGAGGTGGGGAATAACACGGCGGCGCCGACCACGGGCCTGCCGATGAACACGACTTTCACGAGTGCCGCCAACGCCGGCGTCCAATACGCCCTGCGGCCGGCCGCGGGCAACAACGCCATCCTGCTCGACGCGACGGCCCCCACGGCGACTATCGCCCTGGCGACCCCTGCCACCTTCAATAACCTCTCTTTGGTCGGTTCTTCCGGCAACGGGACCGGCGTCGTGACTCTGATCGCCAACTTCACCAACGGCACGTCCCAGGCGATCGGGACGGTCGGTGCCTTGGACTGGTTCAATAACAATCCGATCGCCGTCAACGCCCAAGGCCGCGTCGACGCGGCCGGCTACAACAACGTCGGCGCGGGCAACCCCCGGATCTACGAGCTGGACCTCGCCCTGCCGGCGTCCGCCACCACGACGCCGATTCAAAGCATCACGATGCAGTGGGTCGGCGCGGCGGGTAACACCCATACGGCCCTCTTCGGCCTCAGCGGGGGCACCAGCACCATCGCCGCCCAGGACTTCAGCGCCAACCCCGTCAGTGTGACGGCCAACTCGACGCTCCAACTCGCCGCGCCCGTTGTAAATTTCGGCGCCCTGTCGATCGGCTCCAACACCCTGACCGTGAACGGAACCGTGCCCGGCGTCTCGGCCACGCCGAATTTCCCCTCGGTCACGCTCACCGGTAACCCGACGTTTAGTAACGACCAAACGGCGTTCTTGCCGCTTGGGTCGATCAGCGACGGCGGCACGGCCCGCACCATTACCAAGACCGGCATCGGCACACTCTCGCTGGGCACGGCCAACAATCTGGTCGCCAACACGACCTTCGCCGTCAACGGCGGTACGCTGCTTTCCACCAACGCCGGCTCGATGGGGCCGAGTGCGATCGTCAACATGGGCGGCGGTACGTTCAGCCTGGGCGTCAGCCAGACGATCGCTTCGCTGGCGGCCAACGCGGGCACAGCCGGGGCCGTCCGGTTCAACGGCAACACGCTGACCCTCAACGGGTCGAATAATACGACGTTCGGCGGCAACCTTGCCGACGGCACCGCCGCCGGCGCCCTGATCAGGGCCGGCACCGGGACCACCACCTTCGTCACCCCTACCACCTTCGCGAGCTACAACGGAAGCTTTACCGTCTCCAGCGGTAAGGTGGTCGCGACCGGCCCGGGGGCGCTCGGCAATCAGACAATGACGCTCACGGGCGGCACCCTGGCGCTGGCCGGCATCCCGGCTGGGACCATCGGCGGGTTCGGCGGAACCGGTATCGGCTATACGCTGAACAACAACGGCACCGCCCCGCCGACCATCAACAACAACGTGCTCGCCCTGACGACCAACGTCGGCAACATCGCCAACAGCGTCTGGCGCAACGCCCCGGTGGATATTACGCAGAATTTCAACGTCTCGTGGACCTGGCAGACCACTGGCGGAACCGGTGGTGCCCCGGCCGACGGGTTTACGTTTGCCGTGCAGAACGCCGGCCTCAACGCCCTGGGCGGCGCCGGCGGCTCCCTGGGCATTTCCGGCCCGAATATCGCGAATAGCGCCGGTATTGGCACCAGCATCTTTGCGGGCAACGGGGCCGGCGGACGCGGCTTCCGGCCATATGTCAACGGTGCCGCGCAAGGGAATTACATCACGCCCGGCAACGTGAACCTGATTACCCCGAATGGCCAGACCGGCAACCCGATCAACTATTCGTTGGCGTACGATGCCACGGCGCAGACGGTCACGGTGACGCTCACCGACACCACCGCCAACACGACGTTCAGCACTCCCATACCCCTCGGCGCGACGCTGCAAAGCATCATCGGCAGCCCCACCGCGTTTCTCGGCTTTACCGGGGCCACGGGCGGTAATTTCGCGACTCAGAACATCAGCAACTTCAACACGTCCTTCCCCCAGGCCGCCCAGCTCACTTACACGAATAACATCGTCGTCCCCAGCGGCTCGCCGACGATCGCGGTGCCGGTCGCGGCAGGGGCGTCGACCATCAACGTGGGCACCTTGACCATGGCTGGCGGCACCACGCTGAACATCGCCCCCGACACCGGCTCGACGGCCAATCTGAACTATGGGGTCACGTTCGGCGGCACCACGCTCAACGGCCCGGCCACCTTTAACGTCGCCAACAACGGCACCGGCACGGGCACGCTCGCTTTCGGAGTCGTCGGCGGCGCCGGCTCATTGACGAAGGCGGGGGCCGGAACATTGCTCCTGAGCCAGCCCAGCACATACTCCGGCGGCACGACGATCACGGCCGGCACGGTACGCGTGACGAACACGACCGGCTCCGCGACAGGCACGGGCGCGGTGGCGGTCAACGGCGGCGTCCTGACCGGCAACGGCAGTGTCGGCGGCGCGACGGCGATCAACAGCGGCGGCACCGTCAGTCCGGGCGTCGTCGTCGGCCAGATCGGTTTCGGCGGCGGCGGCTCGTTGAACGGCGGAGGACATTACCTCTTCGAGTTCAACTCGACCACCCCCAACCCCGGGACGACCAACGACTTTATTAACGGCACCGGGGCGCTGGCGATCGGTGCCACCGCGGCGAGCCAATTCATTATCGACATCTTCGGCGCTAACCCGTCCGGCCCCGGTGCCACCGGTACGGTCAACTACACGATCGCGACGTTCTCGGGCGGCATCACCGGATTTGACCCGAACGCGTTCGCCTTCTCGCCGACCGGCTGGTTCGTCGGCACGCCGACGATCAGCCAGAACGGCAACAACCTGATCTTGACGTTCCAGCCCGTGCCGGAGCCGGTTCACCTGCTGGCGCTCTGCGCCGGGGCGGCCACGGCAGCAGGCTGGTGGCGGCGACGACGCGCCGCGACGGTCGCCCGCACGGTCTAGCCGCGGCAGTGCGGCCCGCTAGTACCGGCGGGCGGACCGGCGAACCTGGCGCCGCAACAGGAAATCGATGGTTGAGGCCGGTTACGAAGCCCGAAATCGACCGTGTCAATGAGCTGCCCAAGAATAAAGCTAAAAAACGGCAAACCACGGCGTCGTCAAGCAATTGATCCTTCCTGCCCCGACGGAAGTCCGCCCTGTATCGGCGGTTTCGCGGGCAGTAGACAGCGAATTAACGGCACGATCCCGTTGCATTGGATTGCCCGGCGCGATAGCCTTGAGGCGGCACCCCGGTCGTGCTCGCACCATGCCCCGTCGTAGAGATTGAGACCCCGTTGTCGGGGTTTGCTTATACCTGTCGTTCCCGGAGGTTCTCCCTATGCGACGTGTCGCTCTACGACGCTCGTCCGCGTTTACGCTGATCGAGCTATTGGTGGTCATCGCCATTATTGCCGTCCTCATCGGGCTGCTGCTCCCCGCCGTACAAAAGGTCCGCGAAGCCGCCGCTCGGGCCAAGTGCCAGAACAACCTCAAACAAATGGCCCTGGGCTGTCACAACTGTCACGACTCGTTGAGCCGCTTCCCCCCGATGGCGGGCACGTTCGGCGGCGCTTACTACGCACCGCTGCTCTTCCACCTGCTGCCCTACGTCGAACAGGACGCGGTCTGGCGGGCTGCTGCGTGGATCGACACCAGCGCCACGGTGGGAGGGAATCCTGTTCCGGCCGCGGGCTCCATCGTGAACCTCGGCGTCGTCTGGCCGACCTGGGGCGCGGTCCCCGGGCCGAACGCCACCTACTTCCTCCGACAGACGAACATCCCAGTCTACAAGTGCCCGAGCGACTCGACCCTCTTCCCCTATCCCGGTGCCGTGTTGGGCGGAGGCACCGATTGGACCACCGGCGACTGCTCGTACGCGGGCAACTTTTTGGTCTTCGGCGGTTGGAAGAACAAGGACACGGTCCCGAGCTCCAGCAACTACGAGACAATCTGGGATAATAAGACCACGCTCGCAGCCAGTATTCCGGACGGCACCTCCAACACTGTCTTGTTTGCGGAAAAGTATGCCCGCTGCGACTCGGTGAACGCCCCCGGTGGCAACTGGTGGATGCGCGGCATTTTCCACCCGACGTCTAAAAGCTCCCCCAGTTCCGGCGCGCCGCAAGAC
>DATJGQ010001024.1:0-6258 GCA_035494815.1 Gemmataceae bacterium | reverse complement strand
GACGGGATCTGCTCGATCGCCGGCGTCGAGTCGGGGCGGGCCATCACCCGCGGGGCAGCCGGACGAACCACCGGCGCCGCGCCCGGCCGGCCGATCGATTCGACCGCCCGCGCCATCTCGGCAAGACTTTCGTACCGCTGCGCCGGGTCTTTCGCGAGCGCCCGGGCGACGATCGGCACGTACTCGAACGGCACGTCGCTCAGGTCCGGGGTCTTGGTCAGGTGCTTCATCAGGATTTCGCCGGCGCTTTCGCCGTCGAACGGCACCTTACCGGTGAGCATCTCATAGAGCAGGATGCCGCACGCGTAGATGTCGACCGGTCGGCCGTAGTTGCCGGTGGAAATCTCGGGGGCCATGTAATGGACGGTCCCGACCGATTGCGTCTGGCCGCGCTGGCTGGCGCTCAAGATCCGGCACAGGCCGTAATCGCCGACTTTCAGGACGCCGTCCTCGATGAAGATGTTGGCCGGCTTGAGGTCGCGGTGGACGAAGCCTCGGTCGTGCAGGTGGCCGACGGCGCGGGCGAGGGAGCCGAACCACTGCCGCACGAGTTCGCGCGGCAGGCCCTTCTTGTGCTCGGGCAGGGCGAGGATCTCGTGCAGCGGTTTGCCGGCGACGTACTCCATGACGAGCCATGAATTGCCGTCGCGGCCGGTTTTTAGGTCTTGCAGGTAGACGAGGTTGGCGTGCTTGAGGTTCAGACACTGTTGGATGCCGCGGAGCTCGACCTCGCCGTCGCCGCGGACGAGCTTGAGCGCGACTTCCTTGCCGCCGTCGGAGACCGCGAAGTAGACCTCGCCGAAGCCGCCCTTGCCGACGCCGCGCTTGATCGTGTAGCCGTCGAGGGGGCGCGAGCCGGAGCCGTAGGTGAATTTCATTTCAGGCATCTCCGCGGGGGAGGCTCATGGGACCTATGGGACTCATGGGACCTATGGGACTCACCCATCATTTCCCGACTCGCATCGCCGGCTCGACGGCGAAGGAGAAATCCGGGCCGCTGACCGTCGCGTTCGGCGGCAGGGCCGATCGCTCGCGTTGCACCTCGCCGTTCACCCGGAACTCGCCCGCGAACCGCACTCCCAATCCGTCGCGGTGCCGGTAGAGCACGACCGTCTTGCCGAGGTCCGGCATCGGCACGTGCGACTGCGGGCCCGGGCCGAGGATCAGCGTCTCGGCCATCAGCAAGATCCCGTCCACCGACAGCGGCAGCCGATGGCCGCTCACCAGTTCCAGCCGGGCCGTCGTACTCAGCGGGACCGGCACCTGGAAGAGGAACTGGCACGCCGCGCCGAGCGTGACGCGGTCGCCCGGGCGGAGCAGCGCCTTCGGGGCCGATTGGCTGTTCACTTGCAATGCTCGCGTCGATTCGATCACATACCCCTCGGAGTCGCGCGTCAACGTCGCGTGCAGCCGGGACACGTCCGCCAGCAGTGGCACATCAACGGTCCCGTCGCCGGCCACCTGCCCAAAGCTGATGTGCGCTCCCAGGCACACCAGGTAACCGCCGATGCCGTCGATCCAGAGCAGGAACCGCTTCGGCGGGGCGCCGGTCGGCTCGTCGTGGGCGGTCGAGTCGATCGGCCCGCTTCGGGCGACGGGGAGCGTCTCCGGCTCCTGCGATTTCCAGGCTCGCGCCCGGGCCTTCTTCGCCTCGCCGTGCTGCGGGGCGACCGAAAGCACCTGTTCGGCCAGGTGCAGCACGTCCCGCCAGCGACGCTGGTCCACGGCCTCGTGCAGCGGCGGCAGGGCGGCGGCGAACTTCGCCTGCCGCTCCCGCAAGTTTTGCTCGAACCGGTCCAACCCGTCCCCCGTCTTGACGGTGCGGCGGACTCGGCCGAACATCTCCTCCGCAATAGTAAATTCGCCGCGGTCCGCGAGGTCTTGCGCCAGAACCCAATCTTTCACGACGTCTTCGAGGTTCTGAAATTCCGGTTGCTGCACGCCGCGCTGGCCGAGCCGGGCGACCGTCTCCAGGGCTCGCCGCGGTTCGCCGGCTTCGAGCAGTTCGCGGACTTCGGAGACTCCGTGTCGGATCAGGCCTTCGCGGAGCTGGCGGGCGCCTGTGTCCGCCGGGGCCAGTGCTTCGGCCTTGCCCAGATCGTCCCATGCCGCTGTCGAATTCGCCTGCTGGAGAAGCCGTTCGCCGCGTTGGACGTATCCCTTGGTCAGTTGGCTGAGCAGGTCCCAGGACTTTTTATGCCCGCGCACGGCCGGCTGGTTGAGGAGTTGCTGGGCCTCCTCGAGGCGGCCGTTTTGCAGCGCCGCCCGGATCTGTCGCAGAGTCAACCAGCCTGTGCCGAGCATGGGATTTATTGTACCCCGTTTGCGAGCGAAGCCCCCGGGCGAACCAGCCGCGGGGGCTTCTGTTTGTGACGCGTGTGCGAACCGTCGCGAACCGGTCTTACTTGTCGGCCTTCTCGTTGAACGTCGCGCGAACTTCCTTGATGATCTCGTCGGCCGTGTCCAGGGCCTTCTCTTCCTTCACCGTGCTGCTGGGCGTGCCGAAGAACTCGCCGGCCAGTTCGACCTTCTTCCGCTCGGTTTCGACCCGCTGGCGGAGCTGCTCGAACGCTTCCTTGATCTCGCTCAGCCGGTCGTCGTTGGTCAGGGCGAACTTGCTCTTGGTCTGTGCGAGCTTCAGGGCGGCGAGTTCGGTCTCGAACTCGGTCGCCTGGAGGGTCAGAGCCTCTTTCTGGTTCCGGGTCTCGATCAGCTGCTGGCGGGCGGATTCGAGTGCCTCCTTACGGGACTCGAGCATCTTCTTGCTGACCTCGTAGGACTTCTCGGCGTCCTTGTACTTCCGAAGCTTGGCCTGGATCTGCTGCGGCGAAATCCGGGTGCCGCTGGGGGATTTAACCGGCTGGCCGCGTTCGAGTGAATCAGTCATCGCCGTGATGACTTGCCGCTGTTCGTTCAGCTTGTCCTGCATGTCATTGACGCGAACTTGCAGCGAGTCGACCTGCACCATCTCCTCGGCGATGCGGGCGATGTTCTTGTGCATGTCGGGCGTGAGTTCCTTGATCTGGTCCTTGATGCGGGCCAGTTCGAACTCGGGGGAGAAACTCTTCTCCCATTTGACGTGGATGCGTTTGCCCCACGTCGAGATGGCACCGGGTTTGACCGCGTTAACGAGGACGAGACCGCCGACCGCCAGAGCGGACCAGAACAGGAGCTTCTTGATCATGGTGTGACCCTTTCTCGACAAGAGGGGAATGGGTCACCGCCCATCCGCCCCGGACCCGAAGAATACGACCGTCACACAGGTATTTCGCGGGTGCGGGGGGATTATTTGGATTTTTGGCAACGATTTTTCCGCTCTTTTAGTGTCCCTCTCCGGGTTCGGTGACGAACGGCGCCACGAAGAAACAGGCGGCCATCGCGGCGTAACCAGCGGCCCACGGTGTCCATTCGATTCGTAACACGTTGGCCGCCGAAACTCCTTGCCATTCATAGTTATGCATCAAGCCGCTGGCTGAGAGTAAGGCCCCGGCGAGGCACCAGAAGCCGGCTGGAATGAAGCGTCGTTCGATCAATGCGACTGTCGCCGCCGCGAGGATCGACGCGGTGAAAATGAACCCCTGCTCCAGGGCGAGCACCCCGGTGAACCAAGTGCCCGAGTCGTGCTTGAGCGCCTCGGACAGCGGCTCCAGAGAGTACGTCGCATCCGGTTGTTTGAGTGCGACGCGACCGGCTCGCAGGGCCGATTGCATAAGGATCGCCGCCCACGCCGTGAGCCCGGGCAAGAGGCCGATAACGACCGCGGGGGCGTGTTCGCGCGGCGTCGCCTGGAACGCCTGGGCCGTGATGACGATGCCGATCCACAGAACGATGGCCATGCCGGCGTCGATCGGCACCGCGTGCGCGATGTAGCCGAGCACGCCGAACAGGCAGACGATCGTGAAGAACAGGCCGTTGAGCGTCGAGTAGCCGGCTCGGGCCCCGAGCGCCTTCCAGCCCGGATGGCCGATGTAAATCGTCGTCGGGAAACAGGAGCCGAACGCGGCCGCGGCGAGTGTGCTCACCCCGTTCATCGCCAGCGACGGTGTCGTCGGATACGCGTCACCCGCGGCCTCGGCCGATTCGATGTTCTGCAGGCTGCCGATCAGGTTGAACAGGCCCATCGGGATGATTACGGTCAAGTAATTGAGCCACTCGCGGCCACGCAGCGGTTCAAGGATCTCGGCGATGCTCGGCGTTGGCGGCCAGAACCGCGGCGGCTCGGCCGGCCAGGTGCCCTGCGCCAGTCCGCTCGCCCATGCCAGCGCCATGCCCACAGCGACGGCGACGAATCCGCCGGGGAGCCCGCCTTTGAACCGGACGCGTCCGAAATAGACGAGCAGCACGATTGCGAACGTCGTCATGCCGACGATCGGGTTGGCGAAGGTGCGGAAGAGAAAAACGCCGGAGATCAAACCCAAGGCGATGCCTGCGAGCGTCGAGAGCAGGGCGGCGCGCGGCGTCATGCGGCGGATCGGTTCGGCGACGAACGCCCCCAGGAATTCGATCAGCCCGCTGCCGACGCACGCGACCAGCCCCATCCGCCAGGCCGCGTGGGAGTCGTTCGTCGCGATTTTGACCGGCAGCATTACGAGAAAAACATACGCGAGCACGGACGGCGTATTGATGCCGTAGGGCAGGGCACAGACGTCCTCGCGCCCGGTTCGCGCCGCGAGCCGATGCGCCTGCCACGCGTAAAAAAGGTTGCCGACCAGCAGCGAAACGGCCGCCCCCGGCAGGACGCGGCCGTAAAGCAACTCGTCCGGAAAGCCGAGGACTTGTTTGCAGAGTTCCTCGATGAGCAGCAGCTGCACGAGGTTGTCGATCGCCAGGCCGAAGAACCCGTCGAGGTCGCCGCGATAGAACAGGCGCATGCCCACCTCCGCCCGAACCGCGTCCGGGTGCGGAAAAACGATCGGTCAAGGCGGTCCGTGACCCAAACAAGGGTAACGAGCGTCAGCCGCGATGCAATGGAGCCTTCGTCAGCTGGCGCCAATTGAATTCGGAGATGGCCAGTGGTCGATTGAGTGTGTTGTCATCGCCCCCCCCAATTGGCCATCGGTCGCGGCACGTCCGATGCAGCGAATTCGTGCGAGCGTTTTGACGACGGCCTCAATTTTTCAAGCTGGCAAACATGGGCAAGGTGCGTTTGCAGCACGCACGACTGGCCCGGATTGTTGTCATAAGACTTGTTGCCGCTGTGGCAGTGACTTAGGATGAATTAGGAGATCACAGGGCAGAGGACGTTGCCACGGTGTATCGCACCGCGTAGGGATAGCTATTCTCACCGCCGGCGCTCGATGGGTCTGCCCATGGAATGTAACCGCGTCTGTGTCGTCGAGAAGATCGAACGCAACAGCGTCTTCGACGACTGTGAGCGCGAGGTCCAAAAGTACAAGTGGATCGAAAGCGAGAAGGCCGGGTGTGATCAAGGGGAAGAGGCGATTCGCAGGTGGGTGAAGTATCACTGGTCGGGCTTCCTGCGGGCGAAATGGCTCGAACACCTGCAAGGCCGGCGATTCTGGGTGGAACTCGATCGCGGCGACTTCGGCCTCCTTCTCAAAGAGTTCACCGGCAACGCACTTCTCCTCGACCGCATCCTCGATCGCATCAAAGTCGGCCAAGAAAACCTGCAAATCCTCTGCTGGGCCCTCGAATTGGGCATCCCGACGGAGCCGGTCCTGGACATTCTGCAGGCGCTGGACATCAATTCGCGGCGGCTGGCGCACAAGTTTGATTGCATCTGAGGCTGCATAGCCGTGAGCGGCTTAGCGGACCGCGCCGCCATTCACCCGAATCACTTGACCGGTTAGGAATGCGGCCTGCGGTGAGGCCAGCCAGACGGCCACCGCCGCGACATCTTCGGGCGTGCCCCAGCGACCCAGCGGCGTCTCTCGGATCGCCCGTTCTTGCCAGGCGGCCGACGCCTTCTCGCCCCATGCGGTTTTGATCCATCCGGGGGCGATGCAGTTGACGCGGACCGTCGGCGCCAGCGAGAGCGCCAGGCTCTTCGTAAACGCCCTAACCGCGCCCTTGGCCGACGCGAAGAGCTGGCCGCTGTCCCCTTCCATGCCCGTCTCGGCCTGATCCCAGCCCGACGTGAGAATGACGCCGTGGCCTTGTTGTCGCATCCGTTCGCCGAACGCGCGGCCGAGGAACATGGTCGATCGGACGTCCACGGACAGGAGGGCCTCGAGCTTGCGCTCGAACGACCAGGTCGCGGCGGCGCCGGTCAGAGTATCGGCCCCGGCGTTGAGAACG
>DATJGQ010001023.1:0-4414 GCA_035494815.1 Gemmataceae bacterium | reverse complement strand
TTATTGGTTCGTACACCGTCCTGGTCACCGTCGGGGCCACGGCGGTCGTCGCCTGGAGCGTGGGGGCCGGCGACTATCGCACCGCGGCGCGGGCGACGCATCAGGCGCTCATTCTGGCCGCGCTGTTTGGCACGGTCGGTGCCGCGGGAGGGATGCTATTCCTCGACCGACTGATCGCGGTGCTTGGTCTGGAAGGGCGGTCCGCGGAGTTTGCCGCGACTTATCTGTGGCCGATGTTGGCGCTGTTGCCGTTTCGAGTGGTCGAGGTAGCCGGGGTCGCCTGCCTGATCGGGGCGGGGGACACGCGGACCGGTCTGTGGGTCCAGGGGGGAATCGCGCTGACGAACATCGCGCTGGCGTGGACGTTGTCGCGCGGCATCGGGCCCTGGCCGGGGATGGGGTTCGTCGGCGTGCCGCTGGGGACGGCGATCAGTTACATGCTCGCCGCGATTGCGGTGACCGCCGTGCTGGCGCGGGGCCGGGCCGGGCTACAAATCCACGTGCGCGGCTTTCGTCCCGACGCGGCGCTGATGCGGCGAATTCTCCGCGTCAGCATTCCGGCGGGGATCGATAGCCTGTCGATCATCGGCGGGCAGTTGTGGTTTCTGCATATCGTCAACACGCTGGGTGACACGGCCGCGGCCGCCCACGGGATCGCGATCGGCTGGGAGGCGCCCGGCTATCTGTCTGGCTACGCGTTCGGCACCGCGGCGATGACGCTGGTCGGCCAGTACCTCGGCGCCCGGCAACCGCGCTGGGCGAACCGCGCCGGCTGGACGGCGTTCGCGCTGGCGTGCGGGTTCATGTCGGTGATGGGCGCGGTTTTCTACGCGTTCGCGCCGGGGATGTTCTGGCTGTTCTGCCAGGACCCCGGGCAGGCGCCGGTGATCCAGGCGGGTGTGCCGGCGTTACGGCTGATCGCGTTCGCGATGCCGGCGCTCGCGAGCACGATGATCTTCACCGCCGCACTCCGCGGCGCCGGCGATACCCGCGTGCCGGTGTTATTTAGCCTGACTGGTTTCCTTGTCGTCCGCATTCCGCTCGCGTACCTGCTGACCGCGCCGGCCTACGAGTTTGGGCTGTACGGGGCCTGGCTGGCGATGGCGGCGGACCTGTATGTCCGCGGCGCGTTCTTCGCCTGGCGGTACATCAGCGGCCGCTGGAAACGGTCCAAAGTTTAGCCGATAATGACCCGCGGGCGTCGCCGCTCGTCCTTCTCCGCTCCCGTCAGCAGGTACTGCACCATCCACGGCACGTTCCCGTGCCCGAACAGGACGAAATGGAGATTGGCCGTCAGCGGGCTTTCGCGCGACCAGCCAAAATGCAGTTCCGGCGGAATGCTCTCTTTCGACAGATCGAGCGCCACCTCGGCGAGCACGTGGGCGATCGACGTACACCGCTCGATCCGGATCACGAACCGACCTTCGTCCTCAGTGATTTCCAAGAGCGGCCGGTGGTAGAAGCCGCTCGGGTCGCCGAGCGTCACCTCGACAAACACGACGGGCATCTCCGGCGGCAGCCGGTGCCGTGCCCGGATCGCCGCCTCGCTCTCGGCCAGGCAGGCATGCCCGGGCCGGTGCGGGACGAGCACTGGGAAGTCCATGACGCGCAGGCTTTCCCACAAGAACTTCGACGTGTCGTCCACGAAGTCGAACCCTTCGAAGCGCAGCTCGGTACTGCGCAGTCCGCGGGAGATCATCGACGTGGCCAGGATCGCGACGACGAAGTACGAGGTGATCCGCGCGCCGCCGGGCTGGCCGATGATGGTCGCGACGGTCGCCACGCCGAATCCGACTGCGAGGACGCCGAAGACCCAGGGGGCCCGTCGCCAGCGCGGCAACGCCGGTCGCATTTGCCAGCGATGGGCCGCGCAGGCCGCGGCCGCCGCTGTGATCAGCGCGAGCACCGCCGTGGCGTACGCGTTCCGCTGGGCGTCGAGGTCGGCATGGAAGTAAAACGTCACGACCAGTTTGATGCCGGTAAAGATCAACAGAAGCGCCCCAATCCGAAGGGACCACGTCTGCTCCATTCCGAGTCGGTGCAGGTACGGCGGCACGAGGTCGCGCAGGCCGATGCTGACGCTCGCGCCGGCAAGACAGAGCACAGCGACCGCACTGAGGTCGTAAAGAGTTCCGAACGGGAGCCCGAAGAGCGGGTCCATCGCTGTCGCCGGCTCACCGGTGGCGAGCGACCCGCCGTGCGCCAGATAAGCGAGGGCCCGGTGCGTTGCCGCGCCGCTTCCGCCGAACGCCGTCGGCGGGATCAGCAAAGTCGTCACGAACGAGGAGCTCAAAAGAAACGTCGTCCCAACCAACGCCACCGTTACGAGCATGAGTCGGGTCGCGCGAATACGGCCGGCGGGGTGCCGCGGGTCGTCGCCGGTTCGGCCGCGGATCAGCGGCATGATAATCAGGCCGAGTTCGAAGCCGCTGAGCCCGAGCGCTAACTTCGGGAACAGCCAGACGCACGCCGCGACCAGTGACCAGCCGGTCTGCGGCTTGAGCGGCGCCGCCGGACTATGCCATTGGCCCGCGAACAGATTCTGTCTCCAAGTGGCCACAATCTCCTGATGCGTCGACAGGTACATGAGACCGCTGCCGATGACCAGTGCGTTGAGCAACAGGAAGAAGAGCACGACCGCGACCGTCAGCCGCAGGACCCGCCGGGTGTAACCTTTGAAGAAGACGAAGCCGACGAGGCTGCTGACCAACAACAGCACCACGGTGACGGCCAGTCGCTTATTGCTGTGTTGCTTGACCCAGACGCCGATCGGCAGTTCGACGGCCGCGCCGTATTCACTGCCCGTCCGGGCGAGACGATCGAGGGCGGCTTGCCAGTCCGGTTGCGGGTTGCCGATCAGGTGCTCGGCGGCCGCGGCGGCGGAGAAGGTACGCGTGAACACGAAGTCCGTCGCCGTAAAGCCGAGGACGACGACGATCAGGAGCTTCCCGACCCAGCCGGGCACAACCCGTTCCAGCAGCGCCGCCGCCCCGCCGCCGTGTGGCGATTGACCGGCCACATAGGCATACACCGGCAGCGCGCCGAAGAGTGTGACCGCCACGACGACGACCGTCGCCAGCGGCGCGAGCAGCCCCGCCGCTTGATATGCCAACGACGGCTGATATCCGAGCGTGCTCAGGTAATCGAGCGCTAACAGGCACAACACCGACCACCAGGCCGTTTCATAGCGCCGGGTCCGTGCAGTCAGAGTTGAAGGCATTGGCACTTCGGTCTTACTCATCGCCAACCTCAGACTCATGTGACCCGACCTTGACCGGTCGCGGCCGCCTGCGAGTATGGTAACATCGAGTCGAGCGTCGGAGGGCTGCCGCCGTCATGTCGTCATCGCGTCCGTCTGAACCGGGCCGCGCTCCGGGAACTCTTCATGACCCGGGCGCCACGCTCCCGCCGCAGACGCCCGCGGACTACGCGCCGACGCTCGGTCCGGACCACATCGCCCCCGATGGGACTCCCTTTACCGCCGGTCACCAGTTCGGCGACTACGAACTGCTCGCCTTCCTCGCCCGCGGGGGCATGGGACTGGTTTACAAGGCGCGGCAAGCGGGATTGAACCGCGTGGTCGCGCTCAAGATGATTTCGCGCGGCCAGCTCGCCTCGGCGGCGGATGTCGCCCGGTTCAAGGCGGAGGCCGCCGCGGCCGCCACGCTCGACCACCCGCACATCCTGCCGATCTTCGAGGTCGGCGAGCGCGACGGCCTCAACTATTTCTCGATGAAGCTGATCGAGGGCGGCAGCCTGGCCGACCGCTTCACCGACGTCGCGAAACACCCCGGCGACCGCGAGCGACTGCGGTCGGTCGTCCGAATTCACGCCGACGTCTGCCGGGCGGTACACTTCGCGCATCAGCGTGGCGTCCTGCACCGCGACCTGAAACCGGCCAATGTCCTGTTGGACACGGACGACCACCCGTACGTGACCGATTTCGGACTCGCCAAACGCGTCGAGGGCGACAGCGACCTGACGCAGAGCGGCGCCATCCTCGGCACGCCGAGTTACATGGCCCCGGAGCAGGCCCGCGCCGAAAAAACACTTTCGACAGCCGCTGATGTCTATTCGCTCGGGGCGATGGTTTATGAACTGATCTCCGGCCGACCCCCGTTCCGCGGCGACACGCCGCTCCAGACGCTGATGCACGTCCTGGACACGGAACCGGCCCGCCCGCGGTCGATCGACGCGAACGTCGATCGCGATCTCGAGACGATCGCGCTCAAGTGCCTGGAGAAGGAGCCGACCAAGCGGTATCCGTCGGCGTTCGCCCTCGCGGACGACCTCGAGCGCTGGCTCCGCGGCGAACCGATCCAGGCACGGCCGAGCACGACCCTCGAGCGGGCGATCAAGTGGGCGAAGCGGCGGCCCGCGGCGGCGGCGCTCATCGCCGTGAGCGCGGCGGCGG
>DATJGQ010001022.1:0-5024 GCA_035494815.1 Gemmataceae bacterium | reverse complement strand
CCTCGCTCGCGCTTCGGGCTGGTCAGTTTGAGACTACTCGAGGCGCGTCTTTGTCGCACGCTCGCCGATCAATCCAACAATCGCAGCAGCACGTCGGTCATGCTGACGACGCCGATCAAAACGCCGTCGCCGTCGAGCACGAACAGGCGGTGCACTCGCAATTGCAGCATCTGCTCGATCACCTGCCGGGCGGGCGTCTCCGGCCGGACCGAGAAGACGACCGGCGTCATCAGGTCGCGGACGGGCGTACGGTCGGCGACCTCGACCTGGAACCCGCCGACCGGCTCGCCGATCGCCGCCTGCAGGTCGGATTTGAGGTAATACTCCGGCACCGGCCGGGCGTAGGTGAAGGCGTTGCGGTCGTGGATGACGACGTCGGTCATGCTTAGCACGCCGACCGGTCGGCCGGCCGCGTCGATCACCGGGGCGGCGCTGAAGCCGCGGTCGACGAGTGTGGCGACCGCCTGGTGGAGCGGGGCGGTCTGCTCGATCGAGACGACCTGCTCGGTCATCAGGTCGGCGGCGGTTTCACAGCGGAGTGTCAGTTTGCGGTCCCGAATAGCGCCCCGCGGCGCGTCGCGGTTTAACGTGGTGGCGATCATGGCGGATCTCCTCAAGTGGCCTTACCGGTCGGGCGGACGACGAGCACGGGCACGTCGGAGCCGCGGATGAGTTTGTCGGCGACGCTGCCCAGGAACCAGCGGACGGCCGGCGTCCGGGCGTGCGTGGCCACGGCGATCACGTCGCCGGGCTTCGTCTGTTCGAGAATCGCGACGGCGGGCCGCTCGGCGATGACCACCGTCGTCTGCACTTTCAACCCGTCTGCCGCGAGACGCTCCGCCGTCCGGTTGAGCATCTCGTGGGCCTGTCGGGTCAACTCGTCGAGGACGGCGACGTCGGCCGCGGGCTGCGTGAGCACCGCCCCTTCGGCGAGCATGACCGGCAACATTGGGACGGCGTGAAACAGTCCCACCGTCGCGCCGAAGAGGCGGGCCAGGGCGGTCGCAGGGCCAAGAGCGGCTTCGGCGAGCGGCGACCCGTCGAGCGGGACGATCACCCGGCGGATCGGCGTCTCCTTGGTCAACTCGGCGTCGGCCGGCTCATTGTCGGTCGGGCGCGTCACGAGCACTGGGACGGTCGAGCGTCGGATCAGCTCGTCGGTAACGCTGCCGAGCCAGAACCGGGAGATCGCGCCGCGGCCGTGCGTGGTCATGACGATCAGGTCGGCCCCCACGCCGGCGGCGTGTTCGGCGAGCGTCGGGGCCACCGGGCCTTCCACGAGCGACGTGGAAACCGTCTTGCCGTGTTCGGCCTGGCGGACGCGCCAGGCAACCAGATCCACGACCGTTTTCTCGTTGCGCGGCAGCCCCGGATGCGGCGGGCCTTTCGCGGCGGCCGGTGGCACAACGCAGATGAGACGGATATCCGCCCCTGCCCGCCGGGCGATCTGTAGCGCGAGCGGAAGTGCCTTCTCACTGACTAAGGAGCCGTCCAGGGGTACAAGGATGTTTCGGAACACGGTGACCCTCCCCACGCGAGGCGCACTTCGTTCAACCCGCCGAGCTTCGGGTGGAAATTGAGTGCCCTGCTGACTTCGCTACGCTTGTTCTTTTTGGCAAGTGGCATGCCGTGGGTACGGTCGCCGGCGCGTGTCGGCAATTCGGCCCGGAATCGTGAGTGATTTTGGCCGTCTGCCGGGCGGCGACGGCGGCAGATGATTGAGGCCCGTGTCAGGTTGGCACACTCGGGCGTGCGGGCGTGTCAAATCGACACGAGTTATCCGTGAATTACACCCGGGGTCACGTGTATCATGTTCCCCGGGGGCAAGGAACCGTGTCGCGCCGGGCCGCTTTCATCACCGCACTCGGACTGCCGGGGCTGACCGCGGTTTGCGTCGGCGTCATCCTCGGCCTGGGCGGCTACACCTTCTGGTACGGCGAAGGCCTGTCGTACATGAGCGACAGCCCGCTGGCGTGCGTCAACTGCCACATCATGCGCGAACATTACGACGGCTGGCAAAAGGCGAGTCACCACGCCGTGGCCGCCTGCAACGGCTGCCACACGCCGCACAACCTCGTCGGCAAATATCTGACCAAGGCGGAGAACGGGTTTTGGCACTCGAAGGCGTTTACGTTGCAGGATTTCCACGACCCGCTCATCATCCGGCCCAAGAACGCGCGAATTCTCCAGGGGGCGTGCGTCGATTGCCACCGCGACGTGGCCGATACCGTCCTCGGGTTCGGCGCGGCCGAGGACGGTGGCGCGGCGTACTGTGCCCGCTGCCACGCGTCGGTCGGTCACGGGCCGGCGAAGTGAAGGAAACACCGGGGGGGCAGTTTCCATGGCCGATTCGAGTCCCGCACGCAGCCGCTGGCCCGCGTATCTGTTGTTGATACTCGTGACCGCCGCGGTCACGTTCGGCGTCGCCGCGCTGCTCATGAACATCGCCGAACGCAAGCGCGAGGCGACCGAACATTACATCAAGCTCGTGGACATCACAGAAGACACGATCGACCCGGCCGAGTGGGGCAAGAACTTCCCGCGGCAGTACGACGGCTACTTACGCACCGCGGACAACCAGAGGTCCGGTCACGGCGGCAGCGACGGGCTCGCACCGTCGAAACTTGAGGCCGACCCGCGGCTCCGTCGGATCTTCGCGGGGTACGCGTTCAGCGTCGATTTCCGCGAGCGCCGCGGCCACGCCTACATGCTCTCCGACCAGGACATCTCCGAGCGGACGACGAAGTTCAAACAGCCGGGGGCCTGTCTGCACTGCCATGCGTCGATCATCCCGGCGTACCGAAAGGAAGGCGGCGGCGACGTGATGAAGGGCTTCGAAAAGGTCTGCGGCATGCCGCTGGCCGAGGCGCGAAAACTGGTCGAGCATCCGGTCGCGTGCATCGACTGTCACGACCCGAAGTCGATGCAGCTCCGCGCCACCCGCCCCGGTTTCCTCGTCGCGATGCGGGAGCTGGCCAAGAGCGACGCGCCGCTGCCGCACCTGAGCAGCATCGAGCGCTGGCGGAAGGGCAAGCGCGAGCACGACTACGACGTCAACGCCGACGCGACCCGCCAGGAGATGCGCAGCTTCGTCTGCGGCCAGTGCCACGTCGAGTACTATTTCAAAGGCGACGGCAAGGTCGTCACCTATCCGTGGCATAACGGCCTGAAGATGGACCAGATCGAATCGTATTATGACAAAGCCGGGTTCAAGGATTGGGTCCACGCCGAGACCGGTGCGCCGGTGCTCAAGGCGCAACACCCCGAGTTCGAGACGTGGAACCAGGGCGTGCACGCCCGCAGCGGCGTCGCCTGCGCCGATTGCCACATGCCGTACAAGCGCGAGGGGGCGGTCAAGGTCAGCGACCATCAGGTCCGCAGTCCAATGCTGAACATCAACCGCGCCTGTCAGACCTGCCACCGTTATCCGGAGGAGGAGATTTCCGCGCGGGTCGCGGCGATTCAGGATCGCACGAAGGAACTGATGGGCCGGGCGGAGGACGCCTTATTGCAGATGATGGACGAGATCAAAGCGGCGCAGGGCCGCGGCGTCGCGGCGGACAAGCTCGACGACGCCCGCAAGCTGCACCGGCGGGCGCATTGGCGCGTCGATTTCTGCAACGCCGAGAACTCGCTCGGCTTCCACGCCCCGCAAGAGGTCGCCCGTATCCTCGGCGAGGCGATCGACTTCGCGCGACAGGGGCAGATCAGCGCGTTAACTCAAAAGTAGGTCTCCGCCCTTCGGAACGAGATCGCGGCCGAGCCGGACCATGTTCCTCTCCGGCGCGAGTGGTCACTTTATCCGGCGGTCCGATCGACCGGTATCGACTCATCCGTACAGCGGCCGGATCGCAGGGCGAACGATCGCTCCCAATCCATCTGGCCGCGCATGGAAGCCCATCCGGGGACGGTTGCGTCCAAACCCGCGTGGGAGGTTCGGTGGAAGTCACGACGCACTTGACGACGGGACACGGCGAGTAACTTGGCAATTGGGCCGATTGCTGCGAACGGCCGCGTCGCGATCGAGACTGGTCCCCCGGCGGTCGGGTTGGCAGGCAATCGCTCATCCATTCACGTCGCGGTGGCTCTTGAGACTGGGCCATCGTTGGCCTGGGCGGCGCGCATGGCTCGCCGGCGGATCGGGGTTTAGAAGCGCGCTGTCGTCGACGGCATAGCGTTCGCACTAATCTGGCGGCCGGGAATCCCCCGCGCCCCGCTCGGTTCGACACGAATGTCGCGGCCTCAACCGCGGCCCCGCTGAAATCTGCAACCTGATCGGCCCTCCGCGCAGGCTGGCAGCCTGACGTTCAGCGGCCTAGCGACGAGCGGCAACCGCGTCGTCACTGGCGGGCGGTTCTCCTACAACATTCGCAACCTCGGCACGGCGCTCGGCACCACCGGCACGACGCGGTCCGCCAGCTTCCTCATCCGTCGCGATACGCTCGGTCCCGACCCCACCAACAACGGCCCCGACGACGGCGGCCTGGTCTTCGGCGACGAGCACAACCCCAATAGCCTCTTCGTCGGCAAGCCGGGCGGCGGGACCGTGGCGAATTTCGCGATAGAGAACGGCGACGGCAACGGCCAAGTCGCATCGACACGGCCCGAGACGCTCGGCACGACCGCGCTGCTCGTCGTCCGCTTCGACTTCGCCGCCGGCAACGACACATTCCGAATGTCTGTGAACCCGGCTCCTGGGTCGGCCGAGCCGTCCGTCGCGGACGCGACCAAGAACAACCTGGACCTCGGCTGCCGCGGCGCACGCGCCGCGGCTGCACGTCGCCCGGCTCGGCGCCGCGTTCGCGCAGCTCGGCACGGCGCTCGGCGGCATCGCGACGGCGGCCGTTTTCGCGGCCGCCTGCCACGAAACGATCGTCGGCCGACTTTCGACGGGCGGGGCGGTCGCGATCGTCGCCCTCGCCGGCATGCTGTTCGGCCCGCTCGGCCGCGCGACCAATCTGGTCGCGGTGTTCGCGCAAGTGGCGGTGAGTCTTGGCCGCGTATTCGCCGTCCTCGACCTCCCG
>DATJGQ010001021.1:0-2359 GCA_035494815.1 Gemmataceae bacterium | reverse complement strand
TCGTCGTACGGGATCAACTCCGTCTCGTACGGTTGGCCGATCTCCTCGAGCATCCAGCGGACGATGCGACCGCGCGACTGCGGGTTGGTATAGAAGATAAGGTTGGACATCTCGCGTCTCCCTGGGACTCGGCAGACGCGCGGATTACGCCGGTTGCGGCCTGGGCTCCAGCCTAACCGCGCTCGCCTTTCTGCGGAGCGGGAGCCGGAGCAGCGGCGGGGGTTTCGCCGCGTTCGCCGGCCGTCTGGTCACGCGCGGCGCGGAATTCGCTGTCGGGGCTCCAGTTGGGCCAGGCGTGCGAATTGGCGAGGCGCTCGCCGACGGCGTGAAGCAGCGCGGCGTCCGCGGCTATGCCGGTGAAGTCCCAGTCGGGCGAATATTCGTCGGCCGGCTGGTGGTACATGGTCGCGGTGTAGTTTTTCGACCACGCTTCGGCGCGGGCGACGCCGCCGTTCACCAGATCCTGGCCGGAACCGAAGCTGAGCGCCGGCACGCCGACTTTGGCGAGCGTGAAATGGTCGGAACGGAAGAAGCCGCCGGTCTCCGGATGCGGATCGGGCGTGTAGCGGCGGCCACGCTTCGCGGCTTCCTCGACGAGCATGTCGAGAAGCCCGAACTTCTGGTTGCCCCGGACCGTGAAGTCGCGCGTCGGCCCAAGGACGCCGAGCACGTCGGTGTTCATCATCCCGGCGGTGAGGGCGATCGGGTAACGCGGATGGGTCGCGTAATATTCGCTTCCCAGCAGGCCCTTCTCCTCGGCGGTCACGGCCATGAACACGACGGTGCGATCGGGCCGCGGGCCGTGGGCGAAAGCCCGGCCCTGCTCGATCAGCTGGGCAATACCCGTGCCGTTGTCGATCGCGCCATTGTAGATGCGGTCGCCGGTGGCATCGGGCTTGCCGATGCCGAGATGGTCCCAGTGGGCGGTGTAGAGCACCGTTTCGTTGGGATATTTCTTGCCCGGCACGATGCCGACGACGTTGTGCGACGTGATGGTGCCGACCTTGGCGCTGGCCGCGACGCTGACGGTCGACTTGAGGTCGATCGGCTGGAAGTCGCGGCGCTTGGCGGCCTGCTTGGCGGCCTCGAAATCGAGGCCCGCGTTCTTGAACAGCTGGACCGCGACGTCGCGCTGAATCCAGGTCTCGAACGGCGTATGGCTGGCGGCCGGGTCCTGGCGGACGATGTCGAACTGGGTGTTGGTGTTGGAGTTCTTGACCGTGGCCCAGCCGTAAGAGGCGGGCACCGTTTCATGGACGATCATTACACCTGCAGCGCCGAGCCGCGCCGCCTCCTCATATTTGTAGGTCCAGCGGCCGTAATAGGTCATCGCCTTGCCGCCGAAATCGCCTTCACCGCCCTCGAAATCGGGGTCGTTGACGAGCACGACGAGGATCTTGCCGCGCATGTCCTGGCCCTTGAAATCGTCCCAGTTGCGCTCGGGCGCGGAGACGCCGTAGCCGGCGAAGACCAGCGGAGCGTTGGCGATGCTGATCTGGCTTTGCCCGTTTTGCGGAGCACGGACCGCGATCTCATTGCCCTGCGTCAGGCGCATCGGCCCGGCCGGCGTCTGGACCGTGACCGTGGGATCGCCGACGAGGTCGGCCTGGAGCAGCGGCACATCCTGAGTCCAGTTGCGCCCGCCGCCGGCGACAGGGTCGCCGCCCGGCTGAAGGCCCGCCGCGCGGAACTGCTCGGTCAAGTAATTGACGGTCCTGGTCTCGCCCTCGGTCGCCGGGCCGCGCCCTTCGAAGGCGTCCGATCCGAGCGTCTTGACGTGTTCATTGAAGCGCGCGGGATCGAACGTCGAGGCCGGCGCGGCGGACAGTTGAACGGAGGCCAGCGCAAGGGCGCTCGCGGCAAGCCAGCGGGTCAGTTTCACTTCAATTTTCTCCCCAAGACGGTCGTGACGAGCCGACGGGCCTTAGGACGGCCAGACGGTAAAAAGGTTCAATCCTGTCAGCGCGTGGCGGGCGCCGCCGTGCTGTTGGCCGAGGCTGCGGTCGCGGCGGTCCTCAAGCGGTAGCGGTCGAACCAGGCGAGGATCGCGCTGGCCTTGGCCGCGGCCTGGCTCGGGCGGGCGGTGATCCCTCCGTGGCTCGCGCCGGGCACCTTGACGAAGGCGGTCGGGACGCCGCGCAACTGGAGCGCGGTATAATATTGCTCGGCCTCGCTGTCGGGGGTGCGGTAGTCTTCGCTTCCCACGACGACCAGCGTCGGCGTCTTGACGTTGCCGACGAGGCTCAGCGGCGAGCGCGCCCAATAGCCGGTAGGGTCTTCCCACGGCTTCTTGGCGAACCAGTAAGGCGAGTAATAGATCGCGCCGTCGGAGGTCAGAGCGAAGCTCGACCAGTTGATG
>DATJGQ010001020.1:0-3401 GCA_035494815.1 Gemmataceae bacterium | reverse complement strand
TGGGCGAGGACTATAAGAGTTCCCGATTATAGTAGCCGACAACTGTGACCGCCCGTGAAAAAACGGTGAGGACGCTGGCGAATGCCGGCGTGATTCCGGCTATGACTGCTGTGCCGACTAGGGGGACGGGCCGTCAGCCGCGGCGTTGCCGTCGCGGTACCGACGGGGCCATTTCCGCGTTCCACTTCTCCCATGAGGCCCTCATCGCCTTCACCTTCTCCGGATGCTGTGCCGAGAGGTCATGGCTCTCACTGATGTCGTTCGCGAGATTCACAAGACGAAGGTTGCCGTCCTTGACCGGTTGATCGCTTCGGGTTCGGCCGGCGTCGATGTCGGTGAACAGCTTCCAGTCACCCTGGCGGATCGCCCACTTGTAATGGTCCGGCCGGTTCGGCGGGAAGTTGAACCGCCAGTAGAGCGTCTCGTGCGGGGCGCCAGATTTGTGGCCGGTGAGATATGGCAACAGGCTGACGCCGTCGAGCTTGCCGTCGGCCGGTATCGACACGCCGGCGGCTTCGAGCACCGTCGGAAAGATGTCCAGCTGGATGACCGGTCGGTCGTAGGTTTTGCCGGCCGGCAGCTTGCCCTTCCACTGGACGAAGAACGGCACGCGGATGCCGCCCTCGCGGGTCTCGCCCTTGACACCGCGGAGGGGGGCGTTGCTGGACGCGTTCACGTCGGTCGGCCCACCGTTGTCGTTGAAAAAGAAGATCAGCGTGTTGTCTTCCAGTCCGGCCGACCGCAACTGATCGAGCACGCGGCCGACGGCGGCGTCGAGCACGGACGTCTTCGCGGCGTGGATCCGGCGGGTTTCGTTTTTGATCGCGGCGAACCGATCGAGATCAGCCTTCATCGCCTGCATCGGGCCGTGCGTGGCGTTGAACGCGAGGTAGAGGAAGAACGGCTCCTGCCTGTGGCGGGCAATGAACGCGGCGGCCTCACGGCCGAACGCCTCGGTGAGATAGCTCCGCTCGTTGGCGTCGTCCTTGCCGCGGAGGATGCGCGGCACCGTCCCTTTTGGAGACTGGGGCATGTAGGGGTTCGCCCCGCCGAGGAAGCCGAAGAACTCCTGAAAACCGCGGCTCATCGGATGATGCTGTTCGTCGGAGCCGAGGTGCCATTTGCCGACCAGGCCGGTCGCGTAGCCGGCGGATTTCAGGCGGTCGGCGAGCGTCGTCTCCTGGAGGGACAAGGCGCTGTCCGGAACCGCCGCGTTGAACTCGTGGCCGAACCGCTGCTGATACCGGCCGGTCATCAGTCCGGCGCGGGTCGGACTGCATTGCGGACAGCTCACATAGCCGTTGGTGCAGCGGACGCCGTTTTTCGCGATCGAGTCCATGTGTGGCGTGGCGACGTCGGTGCAGCCGTGGATGCTGAGGTCGTTATAACCGTGGTCGTCAATCAGGATGATAAGGATGTTCGGACGGGTGTCCGCGGCGGGCGCCGGAGTTGCCGCGACGAGGATGCCTGTCGCCATCGCGAAGAAGGCGCGTTTCCGACTGGACATGGTGGCCTCCGACGCAAGAGGTAGTGTTGCCGCCCAAAGATGCTACGACAGAACGCGCGAGGTTGGAAGTGGCGGGCGACATCCGTTAGGCTGGGCCGGACATGCCGCGCAGCAACGCCGCCGTCGCCACGCCCCATCCCGCCGCCGCCGAAGCCGCGCGCACGATCCTGTCGCGTGGCGGCAATGCCGTGGACGCGGCCGCCGGCGCGATGCTGGCCTCTTGCGTCGTCGTTCCTGGTTCGGTCGGCATCGGCGGATATGGCGGGAGCCTGATCGCGTACGTCGCCTCAGAACAGAAAGTCGTCGCGATCGATTTCGACTCGCGCGCCCCGCTCGCATTTCGGCCGGAACTCTTCGGCGACGATCGCAACGCGTATGAACTCGGCTACCGCTCGATCGCCGTTCCCGCCGTCGTCGCGGGTGTGGCGATGGCCCTCGAGCGACTCGGCACGTTACCGTGGGCGGTGGTTTCGGAGCCGGCGATCGCGCTGGCCGAAGAGGGCGTTCGGGTTTCCCGAGAGTTGCACACACAGTTGCGCGATTGGGCGAAGAAGGCGGACTCGCGCTCTGTCCACGCATTGTTCTCGGATGGCGCGGTACCGGCGGCCGGCACGACCTGGGTTCAGGGCGACCTCGCAGGATTGCTACGACGACTCGCGACCGAGGGACCGACCGCCTTTTACCAAGGCGAGGTTCCGCGGACGATCGTGCGTCAGGTGCAGGCGAACGGCGGGATTCTGTCGGAGGAAGACTTTGCCCGCTACCGACCGTCGATTGTGGAGCCGCTCGCGATCGACTATCGCGGCTATTGCGTGGTAACGCCGCCGCCGCCGTCGGGCGGGCTGACGAGCCTGCAGATTCTCAAGACCCTCGAAAGGCACGACCTGTCGCGTGTGCAACCGTGGGGCGCCGACTATTTCCATCTTTTCGCCGAAGCCGCGAAGCCCTGCTGGCAAGACCGCGCCAAATGTCTTGGCGACCCGGATGTGACGCCGATCGCGGTCGATCAGTTGCTGTCCGCAGAGTCGGCCGGAGCACGTGCGGCGAAGCAACACACCGTCAACATCGTCGCCGCCGACGCCGCGGGAAACGTCGTCTCCGTGACCGCGACGCATGGCCAGCTCTTCGGCTCGACCGTCGTCATCGACGGCCTCGGCTTGATTATGGGCCACGGCATGTCGCGGTTCGACTTGGCCCTCGGCAGCCCGAACGCTCCCGCCGCCGGCAAGCGCATGCAACACAACATGGCCCCCACGCTGATCGTTCGACCGGACGGCCGGCCGTTCGCCGCGGTCGGCACGCCCGGCGGGACGAAGATCGTGACCTTGACGGCCCAACTCGTCGTCAGCCTACTTGACTTCCGGGCCACGCCGACCGCCGCGGTGACCGCGGGCCGTGTGCATGTGGAGGCCAAGGAGCCGCTGACGGTTTCGCCCGCTGTCCCGGAGGCCGTCATCGAAGAGTTGCGGTCGCTCGGACATGCCGTTGAGCGGGCTCAGGTGGTGAACGGCATCCCGCAGATCGGCGGGCCGGCGAATGCGCTGCTGATCGATGCGAATACGGGCGAAGTGTCGGCCGCATCGCAAGCCGGCGACGCCGCGGCCGCGACGATCCTCTTGTAGCCGCCGAAAGTCGATTCTCATGACCGGTGCCGTCCGACTGAACGCGGTTGATCTGACTGTCTTTGCCGCCTACATGATCGCGGCCGTGGCACTGGGGTTTCTCGTGGCGCGCCGCGGCCGCACATCCGCACGGGCCTACTTCCTCGGCGGCAAGACCCTCCCCTGGTACGTCGTCGCCACCTCCATGGTGGCCGCAGACGTCTCGGCCGAACACTTCATCGCCAACGCCGGCGTCGCCTACCGCTACGGCATCGTCCCCGCCACCGGTTCGT
>DATJGQ010001019.1:0-4103 GCA_035494815.1 Gemmataceae bacterium | reverse complement strand
AAGTCCGGCCGCGGCGGGACGCACGATACGTCGCCGTTCCTGATTGTGAAGTTGCACACGGATGTGGGGCTGGTCGGCCTGGGCGAGGCGTCGTGCACGCCGCGGTGGTCGGGCGAGGACCAGGTGTCCGCCGCGCACTTCATCAACACCTACTTCGCGCCGGCGCTCATCGGCCAAGATCCGACGCGGATCGACGAACTGACGCGAACCGTCTTCCCGCTCGTCGCCGGCAACTATTTCACGAAGGCCGCCGTCGAGATGGCGCTCTGGGACATCGCGGGGAAGGCCGCGGGCAAACCCGTTTACGAGCTACTCGGCGGCAAAGTGCGCGACGCCGTGACGACCAAGTGGTCGATTTCCGGCACGACGCCGGACCGGGCGGCGGAAATTGCCCGCTGGGCACTGGGCCATGGCTTCCGCGCCATGAAAGTAAAAGTCGGACTAAGTCAGAGCCGCGACGGTGAGGGAGCGGACGCCGACTTCGACCGTGTCGCCGCCGTGCGCTCGGTCATCGGCCCCGACATCAAGCTCGGCGTCGACGCCAACGGCGGCTGGGGCGACGCCGCGACCGCCGTCGCCGCGATCGAACGGCTCAAACCACTCGGCATCGCCTTCGCCGAGCAGCCGGTCTGGGCCGGCGACCCGGAAGAGATGGCCGCCGTCCGCCGCGCCGCCGGCGTGCCGATTATCGCCGACGAGTCACTCTACACGCTCGCCGACGCGCAACAACTCGCCCGCGCCGCCGCCTGCGACGTCTTTTCGATCTACGTCGGCAAGGCCGGCGGCATCGGCCCCGCCAAGGCGATCGCGGACTTCGCGCTGTCGCGGGGCATCGGCTGCACGATCGGCTCGAACCTGGAACTCGGAGTTGGTTCGGCCGCGATGCTGCATCTCGGCCTCGCCCATCGCGGGATCACTCCCGACAAGTATCCGTGCGACATCATCGGGCCGTTCTATTACGAGGCGGACATCCTGAAGGAGCCGCTGGACCTCGGCCGCGGGCGGGCCGCACCCAACGGGCGTCCCGGTCTCGGCGTGGACTTGAACGAGGACATGCTCGAGAAATACCGCGGGGGCGGACAACGATCCTGAGACGGTCACACGACTTCTAGCCGCCGCGGCGGCTCGGGCGGCACCTTGGTGCGGATCGAGTCACCGGCCTTCACGTCCCCGCCGGCGTCGCGGGAGCACTTCGCGCGCCTGGCCGATTGCAACGGTTTGCGCCGCGGGTACAATCAGCGTCTCGCTTGGCGGACGAACCGCGCGGCCGCATGTCGCGGCCCGTGAACGAGTGTCCCAGAAAGGTGGCCCGAGATGCGCAGCAAGATCGTTTGGGCGGCGGCGGTCGGCGTGGCCCTGGCCGCGACCGGGACGGCGTTGACCCAGGGGCGGGGCGGGTTCGGCGGTGGGGCCAATCTGCTCGCCATTCCTCAGGTTCAGGAGGAACTGAAGCTCACCGACGATCAAAAGGACAAGGTCCGTGACTTCATGGAGAAGTTCCGTGAGAAGTCCGTGTCCGCGTTCCAGGACGCTCAGGGCGACTTCGGCAAGATCGGTACGATCATGGCTAAAATGAATGCCGAAGCGATGAAGGACGTCGCCGCCTTCCTCAAGGCGGACCAGGTGACGCGGTTCAAGCAACTGAGCCGTCAGCGGGCCGGGGCCCAGGCCTTGATGACCGACGAAGATTTGCAGAAGGACCTGAAGCTCACCAAGGAGCAGACGGAGAAGCTCGCTAAGCTCAACAAGGAGATGGGCGAGAAACAGCAGGAGCTGTTCCAGGGCGGGCCCGGCCCGGAGTCGTTCCAGAAGATGCAGGAAATGCGCACCGAGTACGGCACCAAGGCGAACGCGATCCTGACGGCCGATCAGCAGAAGTCCTACAAGGATCTGCTCGGCAAGCCGTTCGAGTTCCCACAGTTCGGCGGCCGCGGCGGCTTTGGCAAGGGCAAGGGGAAGGACAAGTAATCTCACCTCCGAAGCCCGCTGACGTTTCCACGGACCGCGGCCGGTTAGGCCGCGGTCCTTTTTTCAATCGATTCGTGAGGAGTGGGCCATGCGCGGTGAGACGGGCCGGCGGCGAGAGTTTCCAATGACGGGCGTAATATTGGCGGGGTTGATCGGCCTGCCCGCACTCGCACAGCCGCCGGCCGGCGTTGCGTCCAAGGCGCCGCCGGACCGCCTCGACGGGCCGCCGCTCGTCACCGCCAAGGCGTGGGCGGTCGCCGACGGAAAGACGGGCCAGCTCCTGTGGGGAGTCAACGAGTCGGAGAGCCGGCCGATCGCCAGCACAACCAAGATCATGACCGCGTGGCTCGTCCTGCGCTTGGCCGAGTCCGACTCGAAAGTGCTCGACGAGACGATCATCTACTCAGAGCGGGCGGCCGCCACGCGCGGCAGCTCCGCCAAGCTCCAGACCGGCGACCGGTTGCCGGTGCGGGAACTGCTCTTCGGCCTGCTGCTGCCCTCCGGGAACGACGCCGCCGTGTCCCTCGCGGAGCATTTCGGCGGCCGATTCGCGGCGAACGGGCCCGCGGGCGGTGACCCACTGCCACTCTTCGTTGCGGAGATGAATGCCCGGGCGAAGGCTCTGGGGCTAACGGCGACGTCATACGTCGACCCGAACGGGCTGGGCAACAACCGCTCGAGCGCCCGCGACCTGGCAGTTCTCACCTCCCACGCCTTGCAGAACGAGCGCTTCCGAAAGTACGTCGGCACGCGCCGTCACGAGTATGCCGTCACCGCCGCGTCCGGCGAGAAGCGGACCGTGACCTGGGCGAACACGAACAAGCTCCTCGACGTCGAAGGCTACGAGGGCGTCAAGACGGGGACGACAACACCCGCCGGCAACTGCCTGGTCGCCAGCGGGCGGCGCGGGACGGATCACCTGCTGGTCGTCGTCCTCGGGGCGTCGTCCACCGACGGCAAGTTCGTCGAAGCGCGCAATTTGTTCCGCTGGGCCTGGCGGCAGCGCGGGCACACGACGGACGGTGCCTCAACACGGGGCCAGTAACGGGCTGAATTCTTCGACCGACACCCATCCTGACACGGTCACACGACTTCCAGCGGTTGAGGCGGCCCGGACGGCAATTCGATCCTAATCGTGTCGCCGGGCTTCACGTAGCCGCCGGAACGAACCACCGCCATGACGCCGGCCTTGCGAATGAGCTGCCCGTGCTCGTCGCGGACGAGCGTCGCCGCCATCAGGCCGCGCTCGATGCGGTTCAGTTGCCGGCACGGGTTGCGCAATCCGGTCAATTCGACGACGGCGTCGGCGCCGATGTGCAACAGGGTGCCGGCCGGCAGGTCGAGGAGATTGAAGCCGCGGGTCGTGATGTTCTCGCCCATCTGTCCGGCGGAGACGCTGAAACCGGCGGCGCGGAGTTGGTCGTGCAGTTCGGCGTGAAGCAGGTGGACCTGACGCAGGTTGGGTTGCTGCGGATCGCGGGCCACCCGCGAGCGGTGCTTGACCGTCGCGCCGGCGTGCGCATCGCCCTCGACGCCGAACCCGGTCAATAGGCGAATGCAATCTTGAGTCGGCTTACTCAGCGTGTGTGTCGGGCTGCGACTCACCGCGATGACGACTGCGCGCACCGGCTCGGCTCCTCCGATCACTTCTTCCGCCGCCGACGCATGATTCCGCGAACGCCGAGCAGGGCCCGCGCCGCGGATCGTACTTTTTATGACCACCGCAGCGCCGCGACCGCCTGCCGTTTACTGGCGTTGCGTCCCGGATAGCGCGTACCGACGGCAAAATCGGTGAGGAAGATCAGACCACGCCGTATCCCGCGGAGTGTCGAGTGATGTGGGGAGAGAAGGTTTAGTAGATCGTCCAGGTTGTGCGTCCGCGGGATTGTCAGGCCGAGCTGTTCGAGCAGAGCTTTGAGGTACTTCTCCGCACACTGCTGACATGAAAACACACGCCGTCATGGAGAGGAGCGGCGCTTCGGCCGCTTTGACGCGCCATCTGCCAGTCCATTTCTGCCTTTCGCACCCACTCCCTGGTCAGCTTTTTCATAGAGGACTGTTCCCCGAGCGACGACGTCCCGCAGAAAAGAATCGCCCTCCTGCAGTCGCCACGTTAGGTTCCTCGGCGTGCGGAC
>DATJGQ010001018.1:0-4754 GCA_035494815.1 Gemmataceae bacterium | reverse complement strand
TTCAGGCATGCCGCGCCCTGACCTCCGCGCGAGACATCCAACCGGCTACCAGCCCACTCGCCACGGCAGCGAAGCAACACAGTCCGGAAAGCCACCCCCAAAGGGCGGACCATCTCTGGTTCTCCTCCCATCGCTCGTATTGCGCGGGAGTGATGGGAAACCGCGGGCGCTGTCCGGACGAGTCACCGAGGCGAGACACAGCAAACTGTTGGCCGCCGTCGCTGACGACGTAGTGATTCACCGGGACCCCGGACAAGTCGTGCTTTCGCATTTGAAAACGCATGGCCACCGCGAAGCAGACGGCCGTCGTGGCCAGGAGGCCGTAGAAGGCAACTAGCAGTACTTTGCGAATTCGCCTTCGCATGATTCGCTGCCGGACGAACCGTTCACCTGCTGGCGGTCAATGGCTGGTTTCGAATCAACTTCCTCGCAACGAGCAAAACCGCACATCCACCACAACCGATCACTGAGGCGGCATGCGCGCCGAAGTAGCCATAAATGCCGTTGGCCCAGCGCGAACTGCCCCCAAACATGCCCGCCAGGACGGCGGAGACGTGCAAAACCGCGAACGCAATGAAGGCAGCGACCGCCCGGGTATTCGCCACAGCACCAACCGCGAACCCCGAACAAGCCCCGGCTACTGTTCCCCAGGCGCTGACAGTCCCTGCCAGTTCGTAGTGAAGTTCGTCCGATACGACCGAGGAGCCGATCGAGTAGATGAACTGCCAGACTAACGCGGCGCCGAAAAACCCGAGCACGGCCCCGAGCGACGCGTAGCACGCTGGAAGCGCCAACCGACTTGAGACGCTTTGGTTCCCCATAAGCTTGCGGCCTCCTACCGTCGAACACCAACCTCAGCACTGTGGAGTGCGACCGTGCCAGTCGCGCAGGGAGAGTCTGCCCTGGCGCAAAGTGGATCTGTCCTGGCGGCCGTGAGACCCTTGGCCTAAGCCATTTCCAAGCCGCGCATCGTTGCGATGCCGGTCGAGAAGCGGTCCGCCTCGATGCCCATCCGCTGCAGCATCGACACGAAGAGATTCGGGAGCGGGTAATTCTTGTACGTGTCGAACGCCAAGTGCTGGCCGTGCTTGAAACCGCCGCCGGCGAGCATCGTCGGCAGGTTCGTGGTCACGTGCTTGCTGGCGTCGCCGAGATTGGTGCCGTACAAGATCATCGACCGGTCCAGCAGCGTGTCGCCTTCCTCCGAAACCGCCTTGAGGTGGGTGAACAGCTCGTCGAGGAGCTTCATGTGCCAGCCGTCGATGGCCTTGAGCTGGCTGATCTTCGACTCCGACCGGCCGTGGTGCGACAGGTTGTGGTAGCCGTCGGTGATCTGCACGCCTTCGATGTGCATGGCCGGCGAGTTGACGCCGTCGAGCAGGATCGTCACCAGGCGGGTGGCGTCGGCCTCGAATGCGAGCCGGGCCAGGTCGTACATCATGCGGACCTTTTCCATGTACAGCCGCGGGCTGCCGGGGTCGGTCGGCGGGGCGGCGGTGACGGCGGGCCGCGGCTTCTTCTCCCACTCGCGGGACATGGTCATCCGCTGCTCGAGTTCGCGGACGCTGGAGAAGTACTGGTCGAGCCGGCCGCGATCGCGCGGGCCGAGGGTGCGGCGCAGGTCGCCCGCCTGGGCGGCGACCGAGTCGAGGATGCTCTGCCCGAGTTCCAGCTTTTTGACCTGGGCGTCCGCTTCCTCCGGCGTCCCCTGTACGAAGAGCCGTTTGAAGACTTCCGCGCCCTTTTCCTCCGAGGGGATCATGACGCCGGTGCTGGTCCACGACACGCTGCGGTTGCCGCGCTCGGTGTTGACGCCGAGGTTCAGCGACGGAACTCGCGTCAGGTGGCCGATGCGCTCGGCCATGTACTGGTCGAGGGAGATCGTGTTGCGGAACCCGCCGCGGCCCGGGTGTGGGGCGGCGGTCAGGAAGCAGATGTCGGCCGGGTGCCCGCCGTCGACGTCCGGGTGCGAGACGCCGCCGAAGGTGGTGAAGTCGTTGCGGTGCTTTTGGAGGAGCTGCAGGTACGGCGACGGCGTGTAGTCGCGGCCGCTGTCCTTCGGGAAAAACTCGCCGGGCAGCAGGCCGAGGTTGTTACACACGGCGAGCATCCGCCGGGGCTTGGCGCCGGGCGTGAGGCGGCCGTGCCCGTCGGCCGCGCGGGCGAAGGCGGGCCGCATCGCGTCGAGGAACGGCAGCGCCAGTGCGACGCCGCTGCCGCGCAGGAACTGGCGCCGCGAAACCGCGCGCCGCAGGGAGATAAACGGCCCGACTGCACTGGCGGACTTCGGATTCATTGTTCGTCGGCCCCGCGGTCACTTGTTGAGGAAGAGGTCGCTCTGCACGATCTCGTGGAGCAGCGACCGTACACGATAACCATCCGGGCGTGTGCGGGCAAGCATACTCTCGATCGCCGGGCGGTCGGAAAACCGGATCGGCGCGCCGGTAGCGTACACGGCGAACTGCTGGAGCAAGTTCCGGGCCACCTGCTCGCCGTCCCGCAACAGGCACTGCTTGAGTTCGCGGACGTTGCGGAACTCGCGGCCGTCGGCCAGCGTCCCGGCGGCGTCGACCGGCTGGCCGAACTTGTAGCGGTAGCGTTGCCCGTTGTGCCCGATGCCCGTGGTCGGGTCGCCATCGCCGACCGAGCGGTAGCGGTCGCGCCACGCGCCCATGACGTCAAAGTTCTCAAGGGCGAACCCGGCAGGGTCGATGTGCTGGTGACACGCGGCGCAGGTCGCGTCGGAGCGGTGCTTGGCGAGTTGCTCGCGAATCGTCGTCGCCCCGCGGATGTCGGGATCGACGGCCGGCACGCTCGCGGGTGGCGGCTTGGGCGGCAATCCCAGCAATCGGCTCATGACCCAGACGCCGCGCGTCACCGGCGAGGTCGTCGTTCCGTTCGCCGTGACCTTCAGGATACTCCCCTGCGTCAGCAGTCCGCCGCGGACGCTGTCCGCCGGCAGCGTCACCGGCCGCATGGCGATGCCCGTTACGCCGGGAACGCCGTAGTGCGTGGCGAGCCGTTCGTTCAGGTACGTGAAATCGGACGCGACCAGATTGGAGGTGCCCAGGTTCCGCCGCAGCAGGTCGGCGAAGTACAACCGGGTCTCATCCAAGAGCGACTCGGTGAGGTGGTCGTCGAGTTCGTAGTCCGGGTAGAGCAGGGTGTCGGGCGAGGTCGCCTCGATGTGCCGCAGGTCGAGCCAGTAGTCGAGGAACGCGTCCACGAACCGCCGTGACCGCGGGTCATCGAGCAACCGGTCGGTCTGGCGGCGGAGCACGTCTGGCTTTTGCAATTCGCCCGCGGCCGCCAGGCGGAGCAGTTCCTCGTCCGGCGGCGAGTTCCACAGGAAGTACGCCAGCCGGTCGGCGAGTGCGCGGCCTGAGAGCGGCCCCGGCTTCTCGTCGAAGTACAAGAACGCCGGCGAACTCAGGACAGCGGTGTAACCGGCGACCATCGAATCGGTGAAGCTGTGCCCGGCCTTGATGGCGCCGCGGATCACCGTGAGGAACCGCTGCACGTCGATTTCCTGCACCGGCCCGCGATAGACGCGGTCCATGAACCGCCGCAGGAGCGTCTCGGCGTCGGCCCCCGGGTTCTTGGAAACGACATCAACCCCGGACGTCTGCGTCCCGCCTCGCCGGCCGGTCGATTCGCGGCGCGGGCGATCCACGAGCGGCAGGTCGCCGAAGAGGACCTTGTGCCCCGGCGGCGGCCATTCGTCGAACAACGGGCCCTCGGCCTTCATCCACTGAAACGCCAACCCCGGCATGCCGTCTTTCTCGGACAAGGGGTTGCGGTGGTCCGGCGGCCGGCAGCGGACGAAGCGGTTCGCGTCGGGGCGAATCGTTTCCCCGGCGATCAGCCAGGTGTCCAACTCCGCCACGGTCGGCTCGACACCGACGTCGAATCCGCCCAGCCGGCGAAACAGGCTCGGGGACCGGTCGGAGTAGACCGTGACCGGCTCCGGCCGATGCCCGGGCGACGCCTTCGCGAAGTCGAGCGACATCCACATCGCGAACGCGGAGAACGTCAGCTTGTACCGCCCGGTCACCGGAGCGCGGAAGCGGTTGAATCGGATTTCGGTCGGCTCGTAGGTGCTGTTCACGATCACGACCGATTCTTTTTCCCGCTTGGCCGGATCGCCCGGCGGCTGCACCGGCCCGAGGCCCCGCGTCCCGAAGCGGCCGCGCGGCTGGACTTCGAGGCCGAGCAGGCGAAACGTCTGTCGGATGACCGGCAGCGCGTTTTGCGAGAACGCGGGCTGGTCCCAGGTGTAGTACGTGTCGTTCGCCTTCTCGAACGGCGCGGCCTGCGGCGCCATGGCACTGCGGACGGCGAATTCGGCGGCGCTCAGGTAACGCGCCACTTGCACGTGCGAGACGTCCAGGGCGTCGCCGACCTTGTTGAAGCCGTATGCCTCGTTGTCCTCGGGCAGGAATTCCTTCACCTCGAGATTGGGGATCGAGAAGAGCTCCCGCAATGTGTTCTCGTATTCGGCCCGGTTCATACGCCGGCGTGTCGATCGGCCTTCCATTGCGACGCGAGCCAGATCGGCCGCGATCAGTGACGACGATAGCTCCTTCCGAAAGTCGTCCCGCTCTTCCGCGGGTGGGCGGCGAGTGCCTTTGGGGGGCATCTCGCCCTTGCTCACGCGGTCGTGGACGAGGACCCAGATGGCAAAGCTGTCGGCTTCCACCGGGTCGAATTTGAGCGCGGTCAGGTCGAGCCCGCCCTCTTTTGTCGCCGCGTCG
>DATJGQ010001017.1:0-19454 GCA_035494815.1 Gemmataceae bacterium | reverse complement strand
GACGACCGAATACGACTCGAGACGGCCGCCGCTGAGCCGGTTGGCGACGACCGCGATCGTGGACGAATCCAGCCCCCCGCTCAAGAGTGTCCCGACCTTGACGTCGCTGCGGAGGCGGATGCGAATCGCGTCGGTGAGCAGCTCGCGCAATTCGGCGGCCGTCTCGTCGAGCGGCCGGCGATCCTCGCGGACAGTGTAATCCCAGTAAGGCGACTCTCGGATCGGTCCGCCGTCCAGCGGGACGATCAGGTTGTGCCGCGACCGGACTTGCCGGATCCCGCGGATGAACGTCGCCGGCTCACAGTCGAGCAAACCCTGCCGCAAGTAAAGGGCCATCGTCCGGCGGTCGATCTCGGGCGAGCCGACGAGCGGCAGCAATTGCTTGATCTCGCTGGCGAAATAGAAGCCGTCGTCCCGCTCGAAATAGTAGAGCGGCTTCTCCGAGAAGCGGTCGCGGCTGAGGATGACCTGCCGCTTGCGCAAGTCCGCGAGCGCGAACGCCCACATCCCGTTGAGCGCCCGGAAGCCGTGCGCCCCGTGGCGGCTGTACTGGCCGAGGATGACTTCCGTGTCGCCGTCGGTCCGGAACGGGTAGCCGTGCTCCTTCCGCAAGGCCTCGCGGAGTTCGACGTAGTTGTAAATCTCGCCGTTGAAAGTGATCCAGAGGGAGTCGTCGTCCTGACTCATCGGTTCGTTGGCGCACTCGCGCAAGTCGATGATCGCCAGGCGGAGGTGGCCGAGGAAGACGTCGAAGCGGTCCGGCGAGCCGACGCGGCCGCCCTTGCCGTCGAGCGCGACCGTGCCGAAGCCGTCCGGCCCTCGGTGGTCGACGACGTGGGTGCAGGCCACGAACCGGGCGTGGTCCTGCGCGTCGAAGTAGCCGGCGCGACGGATCGCGCCGAAGATGCCGCACATAGGTCGGTCAATCGCCCCGGGGTTGCCGGTCGGTCTTTCGTAACAGCATGTGCACTTCCGAACACGCCCGGTGCCTGTCGAAGACACTTTGCAAGTCATCAATCATCGGCGCAAACCGCGTTTGCCAGTATTCGGCCAGCGTGCCCTGGTCGGCGGCGGTTTGTCTGAGGGTGACGATCACGTCGCGGAACAGGTCAGTAACGTCGAGTCCGAACCACCACTCGGCGACGCGTTGAAACCCGAACTCGTCACAGAAGAAGTTGATGGAAGATTCCGTGTACAGGTGCGTATGGCCGCCTGCGAGGTGCCGCGGCATCACGTTCGGAAAGACGGCTTCCAGTGCGACCGTTGGCGAAAACAGCGGCACGGACATGTACATGTAGCGGATCTGTGGATTCTTCTGTACGGCGGCTAGCGCGTGGCGCGGTTCGCGGAGGTGCTCGAGCACGCCGATGAACGATGCGACCGTCGTGCCGGCCGTTTCGATCAGGCCGATGGTCTCGTCCATCTGATGCAACCGGACCGCGCCTTCGCCCAGCATCCGATTGCCGAAGGTGACGAGTGTTTCCGACGGCTCATACCCGGTGACCCGCTCGAAGCCACACGCCCGGGCGGCCCCGACGAAGTAGCCGGCTCCCGCGCCGAAGTCGGTGATCGAAACTGCCGCGATCGATTCCCCGTTCTCGGCGAGCGCCTCGCGCAGGAATTTCGCCTTCGGGACGTAGACCTCCTCCATCCGTTCGCCGAATCGGCGAACGTCGGCCTCCGTGTACCCCTGGGCGTACTCGACGCCGCCGCCGGCGGTGTAAAGTGTGTGGGTGAACGCCTCCGTGTCCTCGTGCCCTCCGTTCATGTGCCCGCATCGGCGGCAAAAATAGTAAGCGACGCCGAGCTTCGCGAACGACGGGTCTGACGATCGCATCGCCTCGTCGCAGTTCTTGCAACGGGTCCGCACCGGCTGCGCCCGGTATCGCGCGGCTGTTTCTAACAGCGCGGCCAGATTGCGATCGTTCTCGTCAAAAAAAGACCGCTTGAAGTTAAGCAATTTACCCAGCGGCTTCGAATATCGAATCACAACCGTTACCTCTTCTTGGAAGACGTCGGCGCGCGAAACCGAGGTCTGCACTTTCGTCGGCTCGCGGACACCCCGAAATCGATCTATGACCCGACCTCGACGAGCCGCGTGATCAATTCGGTCCACGCCCGGGTGAACCGTTCGAGCGTGAACCGTCGGCCGTAGGCGATGCCGTCCGACCGCATTCGGTCCCGAAAGCCCGGATCGCGCAGGAGGGGTTCGACGGCTGCCGGCAGCGCGGCGAATTCCGGACAGACGCATTGCCCTCCGTCCTCGAGCAATTCGCGCATGCCGCCGCGGCCGGAGCCGACGACCGGCGTCCCGCATGCCATCGCCTCGTGGGCAACCCGGCACCAGCCCTCGTCGAACTGCGACATGGTTACGGCGACGGTCGACGCCGCGAGCAATTGCAAGTACTCGCGGTAAGCGAGTCGGAGGTGCCGAACCCGCGGGACCGGCGCCGGCGCCGGTCCCGTCACGACGAAGTGCGCGTCGAAGCGCTGCAAGATCCGATACGCCTCCGCGCCCCCTTTTTGCCGCCCGGTGGTTCCGAGGTAGATGATCGGTTTGCCAGTCAGCCCGTGCCGCAGCCGAAAGGCTTCCACGTCTCGGTGGTCCACGGAGAACTGTTCGACGTTGAAACCGTTGGGGATGATGTGGACGTTTCGCACGCCACGTGTCTGCAGCGCGTCGCGCCAGAACCTGCCGGGAACCACCACCGCGTCCGCCTCCGCCAGCACGCGGTAAAGGCGGGGGCGGAGTGCCGCATAAACCCAGCCCATCAATGTGCAGGAATAATCGATATGGTGCAGCATCACGACGCGTTTGGCCCGGGACCGGGGCCTCATCAGAGCGGCATCCTGATTGAGGACGACGACGTCGACGGCCCTGCGCGGCACTTGCCGCCGCACGTCCCGGATCGTTCGAATCGTGTTCCAATAGCGGCCGATTCCGTTGGCCCTCGGGCTCGCGAAGTCGACGACATCGCAGGCGCCCCGGAGGCACTGGGCGATCATTTCTTCGTAGATGTCGCCGCCTAACGGTCGATCGGCCCTTCGAAGCACCATCACGCGGGGGCGGGCGCCTGGGGAGACGCTCGGACCGCCCATGCGCGTGGCGGGCGATGCGGTAGTCATAAAGGCTCCCACGGCGGGTCGATGACGGCAGGCGCCAATCGCGGGACCATCTGATTAGCGGGTGTCATGCGTCGCCGTCGGCGGAGTCTCGCCCGGGCCGGTCGGGCGGCCGTAAAAGCCTGTTTCTCCGGTGCTCGCCGTTAAATGCTCGGGGGCCCGGAAAACCGGCCTGCGGCGGGCGGGGGTTGCGACGCGGGGGTTATCGTAGAAAAGAAATAGGATCAGCTGTGTGAGCGCCATTACCGGGATGAGCAGTCCCAAGACGTAGAACGCGCCCAGGAATCCCACTTCCGAGGACAACCCGCCCAACAGGGCGTAGCACACGTACGCCAGGCGCGCGATTAACGGAGCCCGCGGGCCCGCCATGTAGCGCCGCATCAGTCCCAACGTGGCGCCGCCGACCGCCAAGTAAGTGATCGTCGAGGTCATCCCGTAGTCGGCGTAGGCGTAACCCACCAAAGTCGGCGCACACGCCTCCCCCTCGATGAAGTGGCCGTCCGGATTGATGATTCGGCCCAACGCCAGGAAAGGATGAGGGGCCTTGGATTCGTAAACCATCCGGGGGACCCACGACTGGAACGTGTACAGCCCGACGTTGAACTGCGAATGGTATTCGGGGTTCACGCGAAAGTAATCGATGAACGAGCAATACCCGCGGTACAAGCCCTCGTCGGAGAAGCGGCTGACGAGCGCCGTCTGGCCGTGCTCCATGGTGCGCGAGACCGTCCACCCGGTCAGCCCGGCGCCGCCGAGCAGCGCGAGCTTGAGTCCCAGCGTCCAGATGAGGATGGGCATGGCGGCCGCGACGACATAAGCCTGCGTTAGAGAGGCGAACAGCGCCCGATTGAACGAGGCGCTCGTGACGATGATGCAAAGGCACGCGCGTTCGACCCCGCCCTTGTTTCCCGTCGCGAAGAAGGGAATCGCGGCCATCAACAGGAAGAGGAGGACCCGGCCCACGAAGTTGCTCGGCATGCCGACGAAGACGAACGCGAGGCCCAAGATCATGAAATCCACGCCCCGGAACCAGAACGCTCCGTACGCGTGGGGCGTGCCACTCCGGTAGGTATCGATCGTCTCGTAAAACTGGGGCCCAAAAGGCGCACCGACCAACATCACGGCGATCGCGAACAGGGCGGCCCCGATCGTCGCGATGATCAGGCCGGATAGGATCAGACCGTCGTGGCCCCGCGCGGGGACGGTCACCAAGCCGGCACTCGTCGGGACGACCGGGTCGGTGAAATACAGTCCCGCGTACAGCGCCGCGAGACCTAGAATGTGGACCAGGGTCGGGAAGAGCCGCAGATTGAACTCGCCGTAGCCGAACCGCATCTCTTCGGGAAGAAACATCGCCTTCCACAACAGCGCGAGGTGATCGGACAACACGGCGACGGCCAGATAGAGCATGCAGACGCCCTCGATCGTCGCCACCCCGCGCTTGCGCAGGATGTAGATGATCATGGCGGCGTTGGCCGTCGCGAGTAGCAGAAACGGCATCATAACAATCGATCCGACCGCTCGGCCGGTACGGTCGCAGGCGCCGACCAACGGGCGGGGCCGATGGCGGCGACCAGGACCCTCAATTCGCCGGCAGCCACATACCCGCTCACGATCAGCCCGGCCCAGTATGCGATGGCGGCGACTGCTAATCGGACGACGATCGCCAGCGCATCATCGGGTGCCGGCCACAGAAACCGGACGCCCGCCAGCAAAATGCAGCCGCACGCTAGTTGCATCGGCCAGAGCGGGGAAAAACTCTGCCGCAGCAGGCCTCCGTTGAAGTAGAAGGCGAGCGACACCGCCGTGACCGTACCGGCAAGTTGGGCGATGGCCGCCCCGAGGATGCCCATCGGGGGAATTAGGACGAAGTCGAGGATCAGAATCGTCGCGGCCAACACCTTCCAGACGAGCATCGACGTCCATACCCGCAACTCGACGTTGAGCACGGCCACGTAAAGCGTTACCAGTCCCATCAGCAGGCCTTGTACCCCCATGACCCGTAGGGCGCCCGCGCCGGAAGAGGACCGGCCGGACGTCGCCAGGAACAGGACGTCCTCCGGGAACGCGAGCAAGAGCGCCGCGAAACCCGCGGACAGGCCGAGGATGAACTTCTGGATGCCCGTGAACCGCCGGCGAAACATTGCGGGCTCGTTGGCGTCGTACAGCGCGGAGAGTTCGGGGAAAAGCACGTCGTTGATCGGCCCGACGAAGAAGAAGACTACCGCCGCGACGGTCACCGTCGTCACGTACACGCCGACCTGTTGCATGTCGAGGTATGCGGCCACGATGTAACGGTCGGCGCTCGACGCGATCAGAAAGACCAGGGCGCCCGGGAGCAGCGCCGCTCCGTAGGAAACGTAACGGATGAAGACCGACCATTGCGGCCGGGCGAACCCGACCCGAAAGACCCGGTGCAGGAGGAACATGCCGCCGATCGCCGACGCGGCCGAGCAGGCGCAATAAGCGATCGCGACGTCGCGCACACTGCCGGTCGACCAGGCCACCAGGATGGTCACCGCCGTTTCGGGAAACAGCCGCGCCAGGGTGAGGAAGGCCCACGGCCGATTGGCGCGACGGGCCCGGAGGAAGCCGCGCTCCTGCTCGTAGACCAGGTCGCACACGAGACTCGCGCCGACCAGGGCGACCAGCCCGGCCGTTCCGGCGTCATGAAAAATGGCCGACGCCAGCGGCACGGAGCAGACGGCGAAGAACACGGCCGCGAGGCCGGAGGTCGCCAGCACCGTCGCCAGCACGGTCGACCACGCGGCCCGCATCTCCTCGACGGTCCGCTCGCCGCTCAAGAACCGCATCATCGCGGCCCCGAGGTAGAGCGACGCGACCTGCGTCGCGATCCCCAGCGTCGTGGAAAAGAGTGACCACTGGCCGTACCCCGCCATGCCCATCGTGGCGGTGAAGACGAGCAGCCAGACGTAGGTTCGCAGCTTCAGAAACGGCAGCGGGAGGTTGGCGAACAACGTGTCCCGCACGAACCGTCGCGTCGTAAATTGCGCGGTGATTTTGTCCCCCGTCGGTCGCGCCAGGGTGGCCGTCATGTCGAACCGTTTCGCCGCCGGTGCTTCAGAACGACGTCCAACGACCGTAGCTGCTTCTCGCTCAATCCGGCGTAGTACTCGTTCGGCAGTCGGCCCATGTCGCCGACCCAGAGGTCCGACTCCCACTGCGGGTGCAGGCCGTAGCCGACTTCGAACATCGTGCGCGTCTTCGTCCGCGCCGGCGTGCCGCGGTGGACGCCGAAGGTGTCCTCAATGATGAGGCTCCCTGCCGGCAGGCAGAACTTCTGAAACTCCTCGTCGGTGAAGTACTCGCGGAGTCGGGCTTCGTCGATCCGGTGGCCGAGCGGTTTCCACCAGCGGCCGCACTCCCGCGGCCGGTTGACGTGGCTACCGCGGACGAAAATGTGCGGGCCGCTGTCGGCGTCCACGTCGGTGAGGTAGATGAAAAACAACAGCCAGTGGAAGTCGCCGCGGTCGCTGTGCCACGTGTCGGTGCCGTTCGAGAACCCCTGACTCGGGTGCGTGCTCCAGACACCATAGGTAATCGGCCGGGCGTGCGCGCCGATGTACAGGCTGGCGATGTCGATGAAGAACTCGTTGACGAGCAGCCGGGCGACCGACGGACTCGCGGACGCCACCTGCTGATACGACTCCCAGTACGGGGTGAAGTACTTCGTCTCGCAGTGGGCGATTTCCGAGCGGATCTGCTCGACCGCCGCCCGGTCCAGGAAGTTGGGGATGAGGTAATAGCCGTCCTTGCGGATCTGGTCGCAGATCTTCGAATACTCGGGCGGACACGACGCGGCGTACTTGTACGGCCGCAACGAGTGGTAGAGCCGGTTGTGCAGCCCGCGGAGGGGCCCGATCTGGGAGAAGGTCCGGACGGCTTGCCGCTCCCAGTGCCGATACGTGCAGAGCTTGCCGGCATATCGCAGCAAGCGACCGGCGGTCGATCGTGCGGGCGGGTTGACGGTAGCCATGACGTTTGTCTCGTTCGCCTATTTCAGGACCGGGCCCACGGCCCGGCGGTCGGCCGGGTGTTCGTCGCGGCCGGTCTCGCGGACGACGGCGCGGGCCAGCCTGGCCAGGTTCGCAGGGCTGTTCACTTCCGCGGCAGCCACCGGATTATTGATCGTACCCTCGTGGGCGGTTTCCAGAAGGGCGGAAACGAATTTCAATAACAGTTCCCGGTTCGGCCGTTTGTCGGCGACCGCTTCCCGGATGACCCGCGGGAAATCGCGGACGTCCGGGCAGTGGTGGGTCAGGTCGTAGAAGCCGTAGCAGAGGTCGCCGAAAACGACCGCCGGTTTCTGATACAGGATCGCCTCCCAGGCGGACGTGCCGGTGATCGTCACCACCGCGGCGGCGTTGACGATCAGGTCGTGACTGTCCAGGGCCGGCGAGACGAGTTCGACGTTGAACAGACGATTGATCTCGCGGTAGTAAGCGAGCGGCCGATCGCCCTGCATGCCCGGATGCTCCTTTACGACCAGCCGGTAGCCGACCGGCAAGGTCTTGGCGATGTTCTCGATCAACGCGACCTGGTTCGTGAAGAACGGCGCCCGCACGTCGGTGGTGTACTCGGGTTGCACGTGCAGCGGGAAGTAGACGTACTTGTCGGCCGTCACCGCCCGGCGAAAGACGAACCCGCGGCCGACGGCATACCGGTACATGCCCGCGACGTTCGCCCAGACGGACGCCAGCGGGTGGGTGCCGTGATAGGAGCCGATCTCGAAGAATCCGTCTTGCAAATACGTGCGAACGCGGAACGGGATGCGGCCCACTCGCCGGACCAGACGGCCGAGGTCGATGCGGAACGGCGACCGCGAGCCCGCTTTGAGGTAAGGCGCCTTGAGCTTCTCACGATGGAAGGCGTCGAGCCAGTCGGCGGCGCGGGCGGCTTTGTCGGGCGGCAATTCCGAGTCCCGCGCGGCGTGATATGCCCGCCGCATCGGTTCCCACATGCCCACCGCCCGGTCGATGAAGAAAAAGCGGGCGGCGACCGGCGTCGGGTAAGTGACCAGTGGCCGCACGCGATATCGGGGCGCCAGTGCCGAGCCGACCCATTCTGTCGCCGTCGCGATTTCCCCGAACAGGACGTTCGGTCCGACCTCCGGCAGGACGGTTCGCCAGAAATCGTACACTCCGGCCAATAGGCGGACGGCCCGTTCGTACGGATAATCGCGGAGGATACGGTCCGAGTAGAGAAGCGTGTAAGCGTTGAGACCGGTGTCGCGCTCGAACTCTTCGAGGGAATCGACGCATTCCGCCAGCTTGTGCCGCGGGTAAAAGGTCTTGAGGTGCTCGGCGAGGTTATAGACGGCGGCGAAGGCGCCGGGCCGCCGCACCACCTCGACCGACGGCGTGTTAAACGTCACCGCGTCGACATCCCAGCCGTACGTCCGCTTCAGTTCGGCGGCGATGTGGGGGTACCAGTAGCGAAGCTCGCCCTTGCAGACGAAAAGGGCTTTCATGCGCCGTAACCTTGACCCCGGCAGGTTTGGTCCGCCGGTTTTTGCAGCCAGACGAGTTTCTGCCGGCCGGCGCCGTGCAGGACCGGCCGCAGATAACCGATCTCCGCCCAGAGTGCGTCGCTCTCGATCTCTTTCACGACGAGCGGCAGGTGGCCGTCCTGCGAGAAGAACGTGCCGCCGGGGACGAGCTGCGGGTACAGGTGCTTGAGACAGGTGCGGGTGGACGACGCGAGATCGACGTCGAGGAATGCGGCGACGACCGGCCGGTTGAAGCCGGGCATGCTGTCGTCGAAGAACCCGGGGACGAACTCGCAGGCGGAGATTTCGCCCCAGCGGGCGACGTTCGCGCGCACTTCGTCGAGCGTCCCGCAATAGTCGCCCTTGTAGAACGCGGCGGTGCCGCCGAAGAGGTTGCGGCCGTGGTCCTCGGCGTTGTCGGGGATGCCCTGGAAGGAGTCGAACGCGTACAGCTTCCTCGCGGCCATTTTCGCCGCGATGCTGAGTTTGGCCGTGCTGCCGCCCTTGTAGCAGCCGGCTTCGACGACGACGCCCGGCACGGCCGGGTTCGTGGCGAACACGGCGCGGGCAACGGCAAGTATTTCCGACTGAAAGTGCTCGCACGGCACGTGGCGGGACACGCGCATCAGCCGGCGAGCGAACGTCCGGCGGTCGGCGAATGATAATCGCACATTCCGGTCGAACAGGAACCGCATCAGTTGCCGGTGATCGCCGTTTCGGAACAGGCGATAGGTGCTCAGCAGAGATAAGGGCAGCCGCTGCTGGATCGCGTGTTTCAGCCGCGTCCGAGTGGGCAACGGCTGGGCGGTGACGTTACTACTGGACATGAGACAGGGTATTGCGTCGGCCCGCGAGGGCCGCCGGGACGGGTTCGGCGGCGGCGGCCAGTTCGTCCGGCAGGTCCGCGCCGCGGTGCGTGCACAGGTGCTGCAGCATCGCCACGTAACAAATCATCAGCGTCCGGACGAGCATCGGCTCGTCGAGATTGCGGACGAAGACCTCGCGCCCTCGGTATTCCGCGACCGTGGCGGCGATGATGGCGGCCAGCTCGCCGTCGAGCCGCTGTAAGAGTTCGGGTAACCACCGCTCCAACAGGCGGTCCACGACGGGCCGGACGGAGCGGTTGAAAAAGCAATGCAACGTGGGGTTGGTGGCCTTATATCGGTAGAGCACTTCGTCGGGCAGCTTTTGCCGCACCAATTTCCGCAGCACGTACTTTTGCACGACCGGCAGTTTCGAGTGGGACTTGAGCGTAAAAACCCGCCGCGCGCCCAGCGCGTACGGCACGCGGTTGCACGCCTCGACGAAGTCCCAGTCGTAAAACGGGCAGTGCAACGCAAGACGCCCGTCGCTGAAGCAGGACGTCATGGTGTTCATGTCGTCGGTGTACTGCGTCCGGTATTCGAACGTCACGTACTTCTTGTAGACCTCCTGCATGCCGTCGGACGCATTGACGTCTGGCACTTCGGCGAGCAGGCGGGCGTAGTGGCCGTTATCCGCCCGCTCGTTCCGGGACGGTCGGTCGAAACCGAGCAGCGCTTCGACGAAGCAAGTGCGGAAGTCGGACCGCCAGCGCAACTTCCCGCTCCAATAGTCGCAGTAATTTTTGAGCGAGCCGGAGAAGGGGGCGTGGGCGAACGCCGCGCTCGCGGCGGCCGCGAACGGGCGGGCCATCCGCCAGGCGCCGCCGCGGCCGAGCCGCACCGCCAACTCTTTGGGCGTGTCGAACGACGGAGTGTGTAGCCGCGTGTCCTCGCCGGTGAAGACGTCGTAGGCGTCGTCATGGCTTTCCAGAAAGTCCCGCACGGCCAGGTACGTAAACGGCGGGTAGTTCCAGGTGTCCGTCTCGCACAGGGATTGGGCGAACCGCTTGGCGCCCTCGGCCGGGTCCTGGATGAACTCGGTGTGCTTGCTGCCACAGTGCTTGGCGGCGAGACGTGCGGGGGCACGCTCGTCCCGCTCCATCCCGACGTGGGCGAACGTCAATGAATGCACCCGCCCGGGCGCGACTTCGCACAGGTACGCCAGCATCGTCATCGAATCGATGCCGCCGGACAGGAGCACCAGCGGCGTGCGACCCGCGCTGATCCGTTTCGCGAACACGCGGCGGGCGGACCGGTCGAGGCCGTCCAGACTGGCGCGCTCGGTCGGGTAGTAGTCGGCGGCCAGGTTGACCGGCGAATAGTACGTCGTTAGTGCGGTGGACGGCCCGGTGAACGTCGCGATCTGTCCCGGTTGCGTCGTCCGCACGCCGTCGAGAAGCGAGTACGGGTCGATGACGTATCCGATGGTCAGAAGCTGGTAGACGGCGAACGGGCACAACGCCGGCCTGGTTAGAAGGCCGACCATGTCCGCCCGCCGGTTGGCGATGGAGACGACGCCGTCCTCGTTTTTGTAGTAGGCCCGCCAGGCGCCATTGCGATCGCTGACGAGGTGCACGGCGCGGGAGGCGCGGTCGACGACCACGATCTGAAACTCGCCGTCCTGCTCGCGAGCCCAGGGCCCTATCTGTTCCGGGTTGAAGCGGGAGAGCCACGCGTCGAGTGACTCGACGGAAGCGCACGAGTACCATCGGCGGGCGACGAAATAGGTCCGCTCGCCGATGTCGCGGCGGGTGAACGCGAGAAGCCGAGAGTTCGCGTCGGCGCGCACGGGGCAGTCATAACCGGCGGCCCGCAGGACCCGCGAGCCCGACACGTCGATCTGCACCGAAAACACTCTCATCGATCTTCCAATGCAGTCGTTATCCGCGTGGCCAAAGTGCCGGGTTGATCGCCGACTCCGGGAGGTCCGGCATTGTGGCGGCGAGCGCGGCGATGTCGTCCCGGCGGGCGGCGGTCCCTTCCCAGGCGCGAAGGTTCTCGCTCAGTTGAGCGACAGTCTCGCAGCCGATCAGAATCTGCACCGGGCCCAAAAGGCGCGCGAAACCGAGGAACGCCTCGAACGCCCGCAGTCCCCGCGACTCGCACCAACGATGCACCGCGGCAAGCGACCCGGCGAGTTCCCGTCCCGCCTTGCCGAGTCGCAACGGCAACTGTTCAGGCGGCAAGTGCGCCACGCCCTGGAGAAAGACGCTCCGGATGAAGACCGTCTTGCCGGCTCGCAACGCCCCGTCCAGAAGTCCGGACCGAACGATCCGCTGGTCGAGAAGGCTGCAGGGCAGTTGCAGTGCCACTACGTCCGCGTCATCCAGTAGTGGCTCCGCCTCTGCGGGCGTGACCACGGATACTCCCAGCCTGCCGATGGCCCCGGCGTCGCGCTGGCGAAGCAGTTCCTTCCAAACCGCACCGCCCGCGAGTGCCTTATGCTCGGCCCGATGCAGCAGGACGACGTCGAGTTTCGGCCGGCAAAGCGCACGTCGGCTTTCACGCAGACTGTCGCGAACCCATTCGGTCAGAGCGCCCGGACCGGTTTCGCCGGCCGGCGGCTCGGCGGCGACTTTGGTCACCACGGTCCAGGCCGGATCGTCGCCGATCGCCGCCCCGATGGCCTCCTCGCTCCGACCGTACGACCGCGCCGTGTCGAGCGTGCGAACGTTCGCGGCCGCGGCCACGTCCAGTATCCGCGCGATCTCCGCGGCAGAAGGGACGCCGGACCGGTTCGCGATGCCGTACAATTGGCCCCACTGAACCGTTCCCAACGCCAGCCCGGCGGAGGTCACCACGCCGTCCAACCGCCGTCGACGGCCAGGTTGTGTCCCGTGATGTAACTCGCGGCGTCGGACAGGAGGAACACGACGGCGCCTGCGACTTCCTCCGGCCGGCCGACGCGGCCGAGCGGGACCCGCGCCTCCAACTCGCGGACGAAGTCGGGATGGTTCTCGCACACCGCAAGCGGCGGGAACGGCCCCGGCGAGACCGCGTTTACGCGGATGCCGTCCGCCGCCAGATGACACGCCGCGTAGCGCGTGAACTGGAGCAACGCCGCTTTCGCCGCCCCGTAGGCCGGGTGGCTGTGCATGGTCGGCGCCTTCTGATAGACGTCCGGCTGTGGGGAGACAGTCCCATACATCGAACCCACGTTCACGATCGCGCCGCGGCGGTTCGGCCGCATCGCCCGGGCGACCGCTTGCAGCGACTGAAACGGGGCGATGAATCCGACCTCCATCGTTTGCCTCGCCTGTCCCGCGGTCGCGGCGAACAGGTCGCCGGTCACGCCGCCGTACGCGTTATTGACCCAGCCGTCGAGCCGGCCCGACTCTCGCAGTACGGCGGCGATCATCGCCTCGACCGCCGCGGCGTCGGTGACGTCGGTCGGCAGCGGGACAACGCGGCCCGGCAACTTCTCATCGCGGGATTCGTCGGCAACCCGCTCCAGCGGCGCGATCCGTCGCCCGCCGATGACGACCACCGCCCCGGCTTCGGCCAGGGCCAGCGCCATTGCCCGCCCGAGATGGCCGCCGCCCCCGGTCAGTCCCACGCCGCGGCCGGTCAGGTCGAACATTCCGCGGGGGGACATGTTCAGTCGGGGAAGGGTGTGTGCAGGTGCCGGTTAATCGCCGCAATGTCCGGTTGCCGGTCGAGCCACGCGACGATGTCACGCAGCGGCACGTCGTCGCGGCCGCCAAAGTGCGCGAAGACGCGGTTCACAAGCGCCAGGTCTTCCGCGTAATCGACCGTGAGGAACAGTTCCGGTCGATACAGTTCCGGCGGCGCCGCGACTTTCGTGCACGGAAATCGCTCGGGGTGTTGCCGTACGTGCGTCGCAAACAGTTCGCGCTCGGCGGGGCCGACCAGTTCGCCGTCACAGGCTTCGATCGCGGCGACGGCCATCAGTTCCGTTCCCGTGCCGTACGGATATCCGAGCCGATGATGATTGTGCACGACGGGGTCGCCCGTGCGGCGAAACGTCTCGATCAACTCATCGACGCCGCCCGGGTCGGTCAGAGGGTTGTCGCCGGTGACGCGGACGATGGCCGAGACGTCGATGGAGCGCGCCGCTCCCAGCAGCCGCGTCGTTAAATCCTGTTCCGGCCCGCGATACACCGGGGCGCCCCAGTCGGCGCACGCCCGGGCGACCTCGTCGTCGGCCGGCCGGTCGGATGTCGCCACAACGACCGCATCGGCCCGCCGGCACGTCTTCATCCGGTCATACAGCCGACGCAGCAGCGGCTTGCCGGCGACGTCGGCGAGTGCCTTACCGGGCAATCGCCCGGAACTGATGCGGGCCTGGATGACGACGCCGACTCGTTCCGACATCAGCGCGGCCCGGCCTCAATCAACCGCCCGCGGTTCTCCAGCACCTTGTGAATCGCCGCGACCACGTCGTCCATGTCCTTGCGCGTCGCGGGGGGGCGGGTGACCGGCGTCAGGATCAACTCCCGCTCGTGCAGCCGCTCCGTCACGGGGCACAGGCCCTTGTCGTACTTCGCGTTGCCTTTGTAGTGCTCATACGCGAATGGCCGGTTCTCGTGGTAGATCGACGAGAGATACAACGGCCGCACGTACCCGGCTCCGAACGGGATGCCCTCCGCGTTGAGCGCCTTGATGAATGTCGACCGCGGCAACCCCATCCGCTGTTCGTCGTATTTGAGCGCGTAGAAGTAGTACACGTGCCTGGCGCCTTCCGCGACCATCGGCACGGTCAGCCCGGGGATGCCTTTCAGCTTGCTCGACAGGTAATTCGCACAGTCGATGCGGCCGCCGTTGAGATCGTCCATCCGTCCAAACTGGACCACGCCGATCGCGGCGTCCATCTCGGTCATGCGGTAGTTCCAGCCGAGTACGGTCGAGTTGTAGGTCCGCGCGGTCTGGCCGGAGACGACCGCCTCACCGTGATTGCGAACCAGCCGGGCCGACTCGGCGATCGCCTCGTCGTTGGTGATCAGCATGCCTCCTTCGCCCGTGGTGATGTTCTTGTTTTCGGTGAAGGAGAAGATGCCGCAGTCGCCGATGGTGCCGACGTACCTGTCCTTGTACTTCGCCCCCGGAGCCTGGGCGCAGTCTTCGATCACCCTCAAGTTGTGCCGCCGAGCGACAGCGAGGAGTTCGTCCATCTTCGCCGGGTGGCCGAACAGGTGTACGGGGATGATCGCCCGCGTCAGCGGACTGACGGCGGCCTCGACCGCGTTCGCGTCGAGGCCGAAATAGGTGTCTTCGACGTCGGCGAACACCGGGATCGCGTTGTGCATGAGAGCGCAGGTCGCGGTCGAGGTGAACGTGTATGGCGTGACGATCACCTCCTGGCACGGCTCGACACCGCAGGCGACGACCGCCGCGTGCAGCGCCGCCGTCGCGGAGTTGAACGCCACCGCGTACCTCACGCCGTGGTAGTCGCAGAAAGCCTTCTCGAACTCCTTGATCCTCTTGCCGCCGTTGAAGTACTCGCCGGGAATGGCCAGGAACGTGGACAGCTTGCCGCTGTCGAGCACTTCCATCACGGCCCGCTTCTCCTGCTCGCCGATGATCGGGTGGGGCGGGAAGGGCTGTGACCGGACCGGCTTGCCGCCGAGCAACGCCAGATTCGAACTCATCTCGTCACCTCGGCTTTCGCTGATGGAATGCTCACGGGCGGGACTTGCCGTAGATCGATCCGTCGGCCGCCGTCCGCCGCCGACTCGCGAAGGCCGCAGATGATTTCGAGCGCGGCCCGCCCGTCTTCGCCGCCGCACCACGGCCGCGAACCGGTCCGCAGACAGTGCACGATGTGTCCGACGGCGGCGAGCAAATACTCCTGTGACGCGTCGGCAGCGATCGGCGGCGGCGCGGGCACCAGTTCGCAATACTCCGCGAACCGCTCGCTCGGGCGAGCCGCCTCGTAGTGCAGATCGAGCCCGAGCCGGCTGACGCGGAGCCGCCCGGTCGTCCCCAACAGGAGAATCTCGAAGAGGATGTACGCCGACACGTCGCACGCCTGCACGGCCGCGACCGCGCCGTTGCGGAAACCGATCCAGCCGTCGATGTTCGGATCGTCCGGAAGGCGGGACGGGTTGCGGCTGGCCCGGCCCTCGACCCAGGCGGCGTCGCCGACGTACAGTCGCAGCAGATCGAACAGGTGCGACCCGCTGTTGGCGACGCCGGCGGTGTAATAGCTGGTGACTTGCTGAATGTCCCCCAGGCCGCCGCCGCGTAGCCAGTCGCCGAGTTGGCGGTGGACCGGCGCGAACCGCCGCTGGTGATCCACGAACAACAAGACGCCGCGGTCGCGGCAGACGCGGATCATCTCGTCCGCGGCCGAGAGGCTCTCCGCGATCGGCTTCTCGCAGAAGACCGCCTTCGCCCCCGCTTCCGCGGCCGTTCGGACCAGCGGCAGATGCGTGGCGGTGGCGGTGCACACCGAGACGATGTCCGGCTTCTCCCGGGCCAGCATCTCGGCAGCGTCGGTGTAGAGTCCGTGGACTTCGAACTTGCGGCCGTAGCGGGCGAGTTTCTCGCGGTCGATGTCGGCCAGCGCGACGAGCCGCACGCCGTCCGTGCGGGTGTAGGCGCCGGCGTGGGTGCTGACGAACCCGCGGCGGGGGTCGTCGTCGAACCCGGCGCCGATCCGGCCGCAACCGATGACGGCCGCGCGATACGGCCGCGGTTCACTCCCCGCCACTCTCGCCCCCGCGCGTTAGATACCCATCCCGAATTTGCTCGTACTCGGACCGGAGCAGGCCCATGCGGATCACGTCGTAGTAGCGGAAATTGCGGTACTGCTCCTGCCGGTGGACGCCTTCGCGGACGAAGCCGGCCCTTTCGTACGCCTTCACGCCGCCGGTGTTCTCGGCGTTCACGCCGAGATAGATGCGGTTGAGATTTAACTTGTCGAAGCCGTAGACCACCATCAGCCGGGTGCACTCGGTGCCGATGCCGCGGTTCCAATATTGTTTGGCCCCGAGGAAGATGCGGAATTCCGCGGTGCGCATCACCCAGTGGATCAAATACAGCCCGGTCGTGCCGATGAACGCGTCGTCGGACTTGTTGCACACGGCGAAGACGATGTCCCGCTGGCTCCGCTGGTCGATGGCCCACTGTTCCTCGAGCAGTTCCAGGTGCGCGGGCCGGTCGCCCGTATAGAGGAGCCGCGTGACGTCCGTGTCGTTGATCCATTCGACCATCGCGGGCAGGTCGGCGCGTGCCAAGGCTCGGACATAAACCTGCCGGCCGACCGCGAACGGCGCTTTCATGTCCGACGACCTTTGTCCGCGACTCGCTGGAGGAGTTCACTCAGCCGAGGAAAATTTCGGTCCCAGTCGGCCCGCTCCCGGGCGACCGCGGCATTGACGCGGCCGATTTCTGCCAGCCGATCCGCCGGCGCGGCGAGCGCTTCCCGCAGACATCCCGCCAGTGATTCGACCGAACCCGGCTCCGCCAGCCAGCCGTTCTCGCCAGGGCGGACCCATTCCAAGTTGCCGAACGCGCCCGTCACTATCGCCGGCAATCCGCAGGCCATCGCCTCCAGGAGGGAAACGGACGAGCCGTCGCTCAGGGCCGAGCTCGCGTAAACGTCGGCCAGACGAAAATACTCGGGCAACGAGTCGTAACCGATTCGACCCGGGGCGTGCACACGATCGCGGACGTCCATGCGGCCGATCAGCTTTTGGATGTCGGTCGCTTGCGATCCGTCGCCCAGAAGCAGCAATCGCGCGTCCGCAAACTCCGGCGCGGCTGCCGCGAACGCGCGGACGAGGACGTCGACCGCGTAGACCGGCTCCCAGCTCCGCGTGCAGATCACGACGCGTTTGTCCTCCCAGCCCAACTCTCTCCGCAACGTCAGCGACGGCGGGCCCGCGAAGAACTGGTTGTGGTCGATGCCCCACGGGAACAGGACGACGCGATCGTCGGCGAGCGGGGCGAGGCGGCGGGCCTCGTCGGCGACGGCTTGGCAGTCGCCGAAGAAACCGGCCGCGCGCCGCAGTGCGTAAGCGGCCTTCGCTCCGCCGACGCGGCTCTGGCGGGCGTCCACGAGCAGGTCGGATCCCCACGACATCGCCACGAACGGGCCGAATCCGGTTAAGGCGAGCAGAAAGGCCGCCGTCGGCACCGGGCCCGCGAGTGCCACACTCGTTCGCAGGTCGCGGACGACGCGACGGAGCTCCAACCATCGGCGGACGTTGCCGAACATCGCCCCGGCCGCGAGTCGGTCGCCGACCCAAGGGATGGGCACGACGCCCGCCGGCAGCGGTCGTCGATCGAGCGTCACGGAAGTCAGCCGCAGGTAGTGCACTTCGAACTGGTCGCGGGACAGCGCTTCGAGGAACCGCCGGTCGTGCGTCGTGTAGCCGTTTGCGACATACAGCAGCCTCATTCGAGGTCGGTCCAGCGGAGGTGGTCGCCCTCCGCCAGCGCCCGCCGCACAGCCCGGCCGACGACGCGGTCGAGGTCGTAGGGGAAAATGCCGTCTGCGTAGGCCGGCCGCAACGGCGTGATATCCCGCCGCGTCAGCTTCGTCCCGGCCGCAAGGGCACGCGCGGCGTACAGGCAGCGGCGCTGGATCATGGCCGTGTCGCGCTCGTTCGGCTGGATCGTCTTGTTGCCGTCGCCGAGGGCGTATTCGAGTTCGCGGGTGCGGTCCACCATTTCCCGCCACGATCTCGGGTCGAGGGAAAAGCCGTGGTCGGGGCCCTCGCGCTTCGTGTCGTCGGTGAAATGCTTTTCGACCGCGCGCGCCCCGAGGGCGACCGCCCCGAGCACCGCCGTGTGGCCCGGCGTGTGGTCGCTCAATCCGAGCGGCAGGTCGGGGTACATCGCGGCGAACGTCTTGAGCACGTTAAGCTGCACGCAGCGGAAGTTCTCGATGCTGCCGGTGTAATTCGTGTTGCACTGCATGAGCAGCAATTGGCGGTTGTGCTTCAGGAACGCCGCGACCGCCCGCTGGACGTCTCCGATGTCCGACGCGCCGGTGGCCAGCAGAGTCGGCTTGCCCTTCTTGGCGATGTGCTCGATCTCCTCCGTCCAGGTGATGTCGCCGGAACCGATCTTGAACGCGGGGACGAACGGGTCGAGGTGGTCGATCGTCTCCAAGTCGTACGGCGTCGAATAGTAGTGCACTTTCGCCTTGTCGCATTCCTTCTTTAATGTTTCCGTCCATTCCCACGGGACGGACGCCTCTTGATACACCTGGAAGACGGACTTTTTCCATTTGGCCTGGTGGGAGACCTGGGAGCCCATGGCGTCGAAGCCGTGGCGGCTGACGATCTGCGGGGCGCGGAAGTTCTGGAACTTCGCCGCATCGGCGCCGGCCTCGGCGGCGAGGTGGATGAGCCGGACGGCGCGGTCGAGCGACCCGTCGTGATTGGCGGCGATGTCGGCGATAAAGTACGTCGGCTCACCGTCGCCGACCCAACGGCCCGCGATGTTGATTCGGCCCATCAGTCCGCCTCTGCCATCGCCTTCAGCCGGGCGACGTACCCGCCGGTCCGCAAGGTCTTGAACCGCTGCACCATGTCGGTCATTGCCGGCATCGTCCGATTCAGTTCGCGACTGAGCTTGTCGGCCCGGAGTGCGGTGTTGAGCGGCCGCGGTGCCGCGAGCGGCTGATCGGCGAGCCGGGCCGGGCGCACTAGGTCGGCATCCAGGTCGAACACCCGGGCGATCAGGCGGGCGAACTCGTACTTGCTCATCGCCTCGGCCGAACCGGCGTGATAAAGGCCCGACCCGCCGCGATCGATCAGGTCAAAGATAATGTCGGCCAGATCATTCACCAGCAGCGGGGCAAAGACGACATCCTCGAACCCCGGGAACGGCGTGCCGCTTTCGAGTCGGTCGAGCACCCACTCGGCCAGACTGAGTTTCGGCCGGCAGTTCCAGCCGAACAGGTTGGTGCGGAGAATGATCGCTCGGGCGTTGTTGTCCGCGACGGCTCGTTCGCCCGTCAACTTGCTTCTGGCATAGACGTTCAG
>DATJGQ010001016.1:0-3404 GCA_035494815.1 Gemmataceae bacterium | reverse complement strand
CGCCGACTCCGACGGCTTCGAAAAGGACACCGGCCGGCCGTGGGCGTGGCGGTATCGCGACTGGGTGATCAACGCGCTGAACCGCAACCAGCCGTTCGACCAGTTCACGATCGAACAAATCGCCGGCGACCTGTTGCCCGGCGCGACGGCCGAACAGAAGATCGCGACCGGTTTCCACCGCAACACCCTTACGAACAAAGAGGGCGGCATCGACCCGGAACAGTTCCGCGTCGAGCAGGTGGTGGACCGGGTGAACACGACCGGCAAGGCGTTCCTTGGCATCACGATCGGCTGCTGCCAGTGCCACGACCACAAGTACGACCCGTTCAGCCAGCGCGAGTACTACCAGTTCTTCGCCTTCTTCAACAGCGACCGCGAAATCGACATGGAAGCGCCCCTGCCGGGCGAAGAGGGGCCGTATCAGAAGGCGAAGGCCGCTCATGCCAAGAAGCGGGTCGGTTTGAAACAGGCGCTCGACTCGCACAGGGCGACGCTACCGAAGTTGCAGGAGGAGTGGGAGGCGAGTCTGACGCTGCCACAGCTTCGGACGCTGCTGCCGAACATCCAGACGATTCTCCTGAAAGAGCCGAAGGGGCGGACGGACAAGGAAAAGTCCGACTTGGCGGCGTACTTCGCGAAGCAGGACAAGACGACGGCCCGTCTGACAAAAGCGCTGACTGATCACGACAAGCAGGCGCCGACGTTGAGCAAGGCACCGACGCTGACGCTGGGCTCGCTCCGGGAAACGCACGTGATGGTCCGCGGCGACTTCTTGCGGCCGGGCGCCGTGGTCGCGGCGAATACCCCGGCGGCGCTACCACCGCTGCATCACGGCGAGCCGGGAGCGTTAGCGACCGGAGGTTCGGACCCGCCACCTCCGGTCGCTCACGCTCCCGGCCCGCCCAATCGTCTTGACCTCGCCCGCTGGATCGTAGCGCAAGACAATCCTCTCACCGCACGCGTGTTCGTCAACTGGGTCTGGCAGAAGTATTTCGGCCGCGGCCTGGTCGCGACGCTCGAAGATTTCGGCACGCAGGGCGAGAAACCGTCGCACCCGGAATTGCTGGACTGGCTTGCGAGCGAGTTCATGCGGTCCGGCTGGGACGTCAAACGACTGCACCGATTGATCGTGTCGAGCGCGACCTACCGTCAATCCTCTGCGGCCCGGCCGGAACTCCACGATCGTGACGCGCTCAACATCTGGCTCGCCCGGCAGTCGCGATTGCGGCTCGAAGCGGAGGGGGTTCGCGACGTCAGTCTCGCGGCGAGCGGTCTGCTCGCCCCGCGGATCGGCGGGCCGAGCGTCCGACCGCCGCAACCCGCCGGCATCTCGGAACTGACATACGCGAATAGCGCCAAGTGGGTCGAAAGCGCGGGCGCCGACCGCTATCGTCGCGGACTGTACACCTGGTTCCAGCGGACCAGCCCGCACCCCATGTTGATGACCTTCGACGCCCCGGACTCGAACGTCTGCTGCGTCCGCCGCGAACGGTCGAACACGCCGTTACAAGCCCTGACATTGCTCAACGACACCACGTTCGTCGAGTGTGCCCAGTCGCTCGGCCGGCAACTGGCCGCGGAAACCGGGATGGACGTCGGCGAGCGCATCCGGACGGCCTTCGGCCGCTGCTTGTCCCGCGGGCCGACTCCCGGCGAAGCGAGGCGGCTGGAACAGCTTTATGATGAATTCAAGTCACTCGCCCGGGCTAATCCGGACGCGGCGACGCTTGCCGGCCAGGCGCTCCAAGGCAGCGACGCCGCTGACGCCGCGGCGTGGATCTCGCTCGCGCGAACCTTGTTGAACCTGGATGAATTCGTTATGCGGGAGTAGTCATGGATACCGCGGTCTTGAACAATCTCGCGAGCCAGATTGAGAGTTTGCCGCCGGACGAGCAGCTGTGGCTACTCAGACGGATCGCGCGATCGTTTTGGCGACCCGCCACCACCTCCAAAGGCGCCTGGGATCAGAGCCTCGTAGCCATGTCGGGCGACCCCGATATTCAGCGAGAGATTCGCGAGATCGCCGAGGAATTCCTCGCGACCGAGACAGACGGCTTGGAGGGCTGATGGCGGTTCGCCGCGGCGAAATCTATTTCGTCAACCTCAACCCGGTCCGCGGCCGCGAACAGGCCGGCACGCGGCCCGTGCTGATCGTGTCCGACGACCGGATTAACAATCTGCCGCTAGTGGTCATTGTTGCGGTGGGGACCGACGGGGCGAACGTCCCCCGCGATTACCCGACGAACGTCCCGGTCCCTGCCTCCCGGAGTGGGTTACCGTCGGAAACGGTATTCCTGTGCTTCCAGTTGCGTTCACTCGACGCATCCCGTTTCCCCGCGCAGCCGGCGGGGCGACTCGATGACGCAACAATGGCTCAGGTTGATGTCGCGCTGACGTACTGTCTAAACCTGTAATCGATGTTGGCGGATCCACTCGAGTTCCTCACGCGGGAGTGAGCCATGCCCGAAGGCCTGGTCGTCCGCCGCAAACGCTTCACCCTGCCGTTCGGCCTCGGAGTGCTCGCGGGGTTGGCGTTCGGATTCGCCGGGGGGCTCGCCTATCTGACGCTGCACCAAACTGTCACCATGAGCGCGCTGGAAGACTGGCAGTACCCGGGCGCCACAAGCACGAGCAGCAGCGGCTCCGGCGTCGGCACCCCTTTCGGGCCGCCGATGATGACCCGGGGGTCCAAGCAAACGACCACCGATGCGTTCGACGATGTCGCCACGCATTACGCGAAGAAGATGGGCGTCAATTTGACCCCCGGAACCGCCTCGGGCAGCCAAGCGTCGGCAGGTGCATCCGTCTCCTACCATGTGGACAACGCCGGCTCGCGCGGGGCGCGGCCCGTCAAGTCGCTGGCATTCGCCCGCCGCGAACGGGGCGGCAGCGTCGTCGTGTTCATCACCCGCGCGGACGGAGAAGAGGAGACGCACATTCTCCTGTACTCGCTGCCGCGGCCGTAAGCGCGGGGCCGGTGGTATAATAATCGACGTACTTCGCAGAGGACGCCGGATGAACGTCGCAACCGGACAGCTGAACCCACCACGTCTCGGCCCGATTCCCCGCGTCGATGTCGAACCGGGTCGTTGCGTCGTCCTGGAAGGGGTGGAATGGCCGGCGTATGAACAGATCGGCGAGGCGCTCCGCGACCGGCCCCACGTTCGAATGACCTTCGACCGGGGGAGGCTCGAGATCATGACGCCCTCGCTCGAGCACGAACGGCTCAAGGTGCTCTTGGATCGACTCTTGCAAGTCCTCTCGGAAGAGACTGACGTCGCCCTCTGCGGTTTCGGCTCCACGACTTACAAACGCGACGTGCTGGAACGCGGCCTTGAACCCGATCAGTGCTATTACCACCGGAATTTCCCCCGGGTTCGTGGGCTCCGCCGCATTGACCTCAG
>DATJGQ010001015.1:0-3522 GCA_035494815.1 Gemmataceae bacterium | reverse complement strand
TCGGCACCGGCACGAAATAGTTCGGCGACGTGCCGAGATAGAGCGGCTTGGTCAGGTCCATCGAGTTATAGACGGCCGTCTGCTCCAGGTACGGCGTCAGCGTCGCGAGCACGCCCCAGCCGAAGAAGTACGCCGGCGTCGTCGGGTACGCCGGATCGAGGTGCGGCTTCATCGACGGCGGCAGTCGACCGTTCGCGCTCTCGTAACTGTGCATGCTCAGGCCGAGCTGCTTGAGGTTGTTCTGGCACGACGACCGCGCCGCCGCCTCGCGCACCTTCTGCACGGCGGGCAGCAACAGGCCGATCAGAACGGCGATGATCGCGATGACGACGAGCAGCTCGATCAGCGTGAATCCGTGACGGCGTCGCACGCTCGGACTCCCTCGGGCGGACGATGGAATCGTGCCAAAGGTGTGGAGGGGAGCGACCGCGACACCTGGACACCTGCCTTAGTGTCAAGATGTTACCGGCGGGGTTGGTGATGGCAAGCGAAATGTTTCGGGTTTGGGTTGGCACGGCGAATTATGATAAACTGCTCTTCTGTAGCCGGTGTCTTCTGTAGCTGGCCTCTGTGAGGCCGGCCTCACAGAGGCCAGCTACCGGTCGAAGTCATGAAAGACCCCATCCAACCGTCGCGGTGTGCGGAACAGTTGGCGGCGCTGGCGGCGCCGGAACGGCTCAAGATCGTCCGCTTTCTGCGTGGCGGCCCGCGGAACGTGACCGAGATCGCCGCGATGCTCGACACGCAGCCGGTCAACGTCGCCCACCACATGGGCGTGCTGCGAACCGCCGGCATCGTCAAAAGCGACAAGCAAGGCCGGTTCGTCTACTACTCGCTGACGCCCGGCTTCCTGCAGTCCGACGCCGCCGCGGGCCGCGAGTTTCTCGATTTGGGCTGCTGCCGCCTGGAAGTGCCGCCGGGGCCGTCCGACGCGAAGAAGTGATCGATCGATCAGCGATGTCCCGATCAAACGTGGCATCGAACACTTAACAGTCGAAGCCGCGCGTTCTCGCTCGGAACTCTGTCAGCGCACGCAGATGCCGTAAAACCCGCGCCGCCCAATTGACTTACTGCCATAATTGAGCAAGGGTTTTCCAATCGTCACACCTTCTCTCTAATCTCACGGCGCGAACTCAGTGTCTTTCGGCGCTGCCCTGGCGGCTATCCCACTCCCGTATGTCCTCGCCCTCGGCGGTCTCACAGCCATCGGAGCCTGGATATTACTCGCGCGCGGGCAGTCCCGCCCTCGCCGCACGACCGACCGGGACTACGCCGCGCCCCAGCCCGTCGACGACCCGGCCGGCACAGATCCCGAATACTGGCCGGCCCCTGCGCTCGCGGCCGGCGACCGCCGGGGCGTCACGCGCCGCGACGGTCTCACCGCCGTCCTCATCGCCTGGCAGGACGGTCGCACCGCGGAACGGGCACTGGTCCTGAACCGCACCAGCGGCGGCTTACGTCTGGCGGTCACACGCGCCGTTCCGGTGGGCTCCAGCCTGAAGTTGCGGGCACGCAACGCCCCGGCAGACACTCCTTGGGCCGAAGTCCTCGTGGTGTGGTGCGAGGAATTGGACGACGGCATCGAAGTCGGCTGTCAGTTCAAAGGCAAACTCCCCTGGAGCGTCCTGCTCCTGTTCGGCTGACGCGGCGCGGCCTGATTCGATGTCAAAAAAGAAACGTCCCCCGACCGGCGGCTATCGCGTCACCGCCCTCCGGCAGCCTTCATCAGCGCCAAGTACGCGCCGAGAGAAGTGATGCCGCCGACGACACCGGCCAGTGCGACGACCAGCGCCACCGTCGCCGCCCGGCGCATGGCCTCCTGGGGCGACCAGCGGGCCGGCCGCAATGAACATGGTCTTGCCCGGCCGTCCGTGTTACACTCATTGCACCCCCGGCCCCTTCGCAAAACCCGCCTCTCGGAGCTGCCGCCAATGCGTTCGATCGCCGCCCTCCTCCTCATCGCGACCGCCGCCGCCGCCCACAACCCGCCGACCGACGCTCCGGACGTGGAGAAGACGGCGTCCATCAGCACGCCGTGCGACGACGACCTCGGCTGCGTCTTCCCGGTCCGGAAGACGGACCGCGGGTACGAGATCACCGTGTCGGGCAAGCTCCGCGGGTACGACAGGGCGTCCATGCCGTCGAGCGTCTGGCTGACGTTCATGGACCAGTCGGGCAAGGTCATCTTCTTCGGGATCGCCCCGGTCGGGGGCGGCACGTTCACGGCCCGGTGTGAGTCACGGCCGGAGTACCAAGGCGCGGGGTTTGTGCGGCTGAACTTGCGGGCCACGCGGCCGGCGTGCGAGGAGTTCTTGTTTGAAGGCATCCTCTCCGTTCAACGCTGACGGAGACGCCCCATGCTCCAGCAGCGCGAATCGGCCTGGTGGTCTATCGTCTTCGCCATGATCGCGCACGTCGCCAGCGGCGCGGTCTGGCACGGCGTCACGATCGAACCCGTCTGGGATGTCGATTACGACTACCTCCTAGGTTACAGCCCGCTGCCGGACGACGAGGGCTGGCGGGTCGACGTCGCCGGCCGGTGGGCCCGGGCCGCGGAAGTGAAGTACGACCCGGCGCCGCTCGTCTGGCGGCCAGACCCCGCCGGCCGCTGGACGCAGGTCGCGGCCACGAAGGACGAACGTCTCTCGGTCTACGCCGAGTTGGTCGACGCCAAGGAACTGCGGTTCGGCGACATCCGCGAGGTCGTCCTCGGCCAGGGCGGTGGCCGGATCGACCCGAAGACCGGCCAGTTCTGGTGCTCCATGATCGGCACCAAGATCGGCGTGTATCACGGGCAACCGGTCCGGCTGAGGATCACCGTGCGGGTCGATAATCACGACGCGGCCAGGGTGACGTTGCCCGGGACCGTCCGGCTGAAGCGGTGACGCGAACCGGCGGCCGCGTGCGTCGCGCGGTGCGTCACTTTCGCCCGCCGCTCGCGGGCGGGCTTGTCCTGCCGGGGCGGTTCGCTCCCTGGTCGGAGTCGCGGCGTAAACACGCCTTGGGCTCTGCCTCTCGACCGCCTTGGAACCTATTTCCACGCTTTCAGACTACGACGGAGCGGCGCGAAACCGCCCGGGAAGAAGCGCTCGAATTCGTCCAACTGGCCACAAAGCCGTCTCGCGGCCTTCACCATTGCTTCGGTTTCGTGCGCGAGGTCCGGGCGAGCTACACCGTAGAAGTTTGTTTTCAGGCGTATACGGTTGTATTCGCCTTGTCGGCCCCCTTGCCTCGCCACACGCAAGCCGGCCTCTGTGATCCGCTTGTCGTCCAGCCAACTCCACCACGCTTCAATCAGTGGGCACGCGAGTCCGGTCGCGACCTTGAGCCTGGACCTGCCATCAACGGGTTTTAGTCGGTTGAGTATGTTCTCGGCGTCGCGCGTCAGGTCGCACAGACGGCATTGGTCCCGGGGCAGGTCCTCACCGTGGGAGTCGTCGTGCAACTCCGAATCGTCAGAGTCAATGACGATGACGACGCCGTCGGCTCGAGTCTGGAAATGCAGTCCTTTCAAATAGTCCC
>DATJGQ010001014.1:0-3286 GCA_035494815.1 Gemmataceae bacterium | reverse complement strand
GACCAGGGCGACGTTGCCGTGCGTGGCGAACCAGATGGCGTGACTCTGGTGGTCGGCCGCGGCCTTGGTGCCGTCGCGCTTCATCTGGCTGGCATGACCACACTGGTAAAGAATCGCCGGGTAGCGAGCGGTCGGATTGGTCGCCGCGATCTTCGGCAAATAGAGATTCGCCGTCACGTACAAACCCGGGCGACTCTGAAAGTGCAGCTTCTCCACCGCGTACGCGTCGCGCTCCAACCGACCGGTTACTTTCACATTGAGCGGTGTCCGTTCCGGAAATGGCTTCAGCCCGAGCATGTCGAGGTATTCCGCGCGCAGGCCCGGCCGGGCGGCTTCGAACTCCGCCGCGGTCCCAATCCACGGGAGAAGCTCGCGCTCTAACTCAGCGGCCTGGTCGGCGAGATACTTGCGGATCGGTCGGTCGTAGGGCTGCTCCGGCGGTTCCGCCCGGCGTTGGCCGGCGGCGGTGTAACGGACCTCGACGCTGCTGCCCGTTCCCACCTTTCCGTACTCGTCCACGGGCGTGACTTCCAAGCGATTGCCGCCGACTTTCAGGTTCCACCGAAACGGCGAGGCCGCGGCGTCGACCTCGACGCCGTCGACGACGACGCGATATCGCTGGAAGAACGGCATGCACTGACCGAACTCGACGAGGAGTGTCCCTTCCTCGGCCTTCACCAGGTCGAGCGTTGCGCGGTCCGGCACCCAATAGAAATCGCGCGGCCGCGTCCGCCAGTGATTGACGCCCGGCTGCGGCGGCGTCTGGTCATCGACCCAGAACGGGTAGCCGTCGGCGACGAACCGCTCTGCCCCGCCGAAATGGCGCGACGCGAGTTCGGGGTGGGAGTGAAAGTCGTTCCGCGGCGTCAGTTGCAGGAAGCCGGCGGCGAGGTACCCGTGATACCAGCCCCAATCGTAATCGCGGGGCATCGGCCGACCGTAACTGTACGGCCCGACCCGGCACCCGACGTGGGCCTTCCCGCCGACCTCGCGAACCCTCGCCTTGGCGTCCGCGTTATCCGGTTCACCCCGCGACAACCACGTCATGTCATCGCCGAGTTTCAAAAACCGTTCGGCGACGAGCCGGTGCAGCTCGAGCACGTTCAACGGGACTTTCGTTTCCTTGTCGTAGTAGTAGCTGGTCAGCGATGGATCGAAGTAGACCCACTTCTGCAAGCTCGGGACCCATATTTCCACGACTTCGTGGCCCATATCGCGGAAACCTTCGATCGCCCAGTGCCGAGCGTGGAAACCCAGGGCGGTCGCCGCCGTGATCAGGACTTCCGCGTAGCTCATGCAGTGCCCGGACACGACGTGCTTTCCGGCCGGGGTGAATTCGAGAACGCGATCGATGTCCCAGGGATGCGTCTGCCACGACACGTCGCGGCGATTGGTCCCGGAGCCGACCCAGTCCATCAGTCGCACGAGCTTCGAGAAATCGTCGTCGGTACCGGCGACGACGTCGTCGAGCCTCGCGGCCCGCCGGAACCGCGTGAGTTTCGGATGGTCCGGCCGTTCGGAGTGAAACTCGATGGGGCTGCGAACGACCGGCATGATGTGCTGTCCGACGACGGCGAGCGTTCCCTGCCAAGGCGTGACGGCCGCGAACTTGGGTTTGAGCGTGACGCCGGTGACCGCCGGGCGATGGGCAGCGTCGCCGCCCCGGAGCGTCAGCCGCAATTGCAGGTAACGGCCGGCGACATTCGGAATGGTGTCCTGCACGTTCGCGAGACGCTGCCACGACGACCACCCGTGTTCATCGAATCGATTCGGGCCGGTCCGAGCCTCCACGTCGACGGCCGAGCCGGCCGGAACTTGTGCCGCAATGCTGACGGCGACGCTCTCGATCGTCGCCGGTAGTCCGACGATCCCGTCCCGCGGCCCCAGATCGATCGGGTCCGTGACGACGACTCCGTAGCGATCGGTTCCGAATTGAAACGCGCGCGGGTCGAGCGCCAGCCTGTCGCCTGCTCCTTCAACGATGACCTTGCGCGCTTCCAAACCCTCGTAGAGCTGTCGGGGGGTGAGTTCAATCTCAACGGGGAATGCCGCACCGGCCAGCACAACCACAGCCACGACGGCCCCCAATAGGCGCGCGGTTACCCCGCCCATACGGCATAGCGGCGTGGCGTTGCCGTGTTTACGCCAATTGCAGGTAACCCATCCCATGCTCTGCTCCTTGCCGGCATCCCAAGTCCCGCCACCGATGGCGGTGTTATCGTCATCGCCGACCGGTATCGGGTCAACGACTTTCGCAACTGGTTCGACACCGACTTCGGGCTGGGCTTGCGACGAGGCGCAGACTGGCACACGATGGGATCAGGGTTACAGCGGTCCGTTTCAGGTGGAGGCCCCGTTTTGACCGGCTTATTTCCGCGGACCGGCCGTGCCGTGTCGTTTTTGGCCGCGGCACTCTGGCTGGCGGGCATCGCCGCACTCTGGTGGGTACTACCGTACCGCCCACGGGCGTCGTGGCCGACGGAAGAGCTCGCCTTGCTACACGGCTTTGTCCCCGGCACGTTCTGTTGATTTCTCGTTCCTGGGGGAGTCCGATCCCTGTGTACCCCGGAATGCGTGGTCCGCTCCTCGCGCGTGACGCTGTAACTGGTGGCGTCAGTCAGTGTTTTCCTGATAACGAACGTCTAACACTCGTCGACCCGGGCGTCGACGGCCGGCACGCGGTCGTCGGGCGTTCGCTAGCTAGTGGTGAGCGATTGTTCGTGCACGCTGCGGCCAGCGGCGCGATCGTCGCTGAATTGCCCCGCGAGGGCTTGCAAGTCAGCGTGAACGGCCAACCGCCCTATTTCGCCGAGCATTTCGTAGAGTTCCTCCCAGATGGTCGGCGGATACTATACGCCGACCGGAACGGCGAACAGCTTTCGCTGCGCGTGTGGGACTTGCACGCGCGTCGGCAAGTCGCGGCCATCGCTGACGCCTGGCTACCGGCCACGTGCTCGCCGGACGGGCGCGTGGTGGCATATACCAGCCATGTCCGCAACCGAGGCGGTTGGAGGGTTTGCCTGTGGGACATAGACCAGGGCACGACACGCGAATTGGGATCGGCGCCGCGCAGGAACTACCAGCCCGTTCGATTACGCTTTTCACCGGACGGTCAAACAGTTGTGAGCGTACTTGAATTCAGAGGGCAAATGCTCGGACGGGAACAAAGAGATGAGGTCACCGGCTGGGATGTAACCTCGGGAAGCCAATCGTTCCGCCGACCGGTTCCAAAAGCTCGGTTGTTGGCCAACGTGCCGTGGTTCTTTACAGAGGAGTGTGAAGTGCG
>DATJGQ010001013.1:0-9721 GCA_035494815.1 Gemmataceae bacterium | reverse complement strand
GGCGCTCGAACGCGGTCAACCGACGAACACACCGCTCCGGAACGCCGGGTCGAACGCCAACCACTCGGCGCGGACGGCGCCGGTCAGATCGAACGCGCGGACGTGCGGGCCTCCGCCGGGGCCAGGGCCGGTCACGATCTCGGCGGCACCGACGCCGATCGCGGCGACGTTGACCCCGCCGAAGAAACTCGGCGTGTAGGCGTAGAACGCCGACAGGAGCGCCCCCGTCGACCCGCTGAACGTTTCCACGACCGGCACTCCGCCGGCACCGGTCCCGGTGATAACGTCCGCCTTGTGGTCGCCGTCGACGTCTCCCGCCGCCACGAACACGCCGCCCGTGAACTTCGGGTCGTAGGCAAAGAATTCGCGAACGACCCGGGCGGGCCCCGTGTCGAACGCCCGGACGTGCGGCCCGCCGCCGGGGCCGGCCCCGGTAATGACCTCGTCGACGCTGTCGCCGTCGATGTCGCCGGCCGCCACGGTGACGCCGCCCGTGAACGCCGGGTCGTATGCGAAAAATGAACGCTGAACGCCGGGCGGCCCGTTCGGGAAGAACAACGACATTCCACCGCCGAAGACCTTGACGTGCGGCCCCGCCGCCGGGCCCCGCCCCGGTGATGATATGCGGGGCGAAGTCGGCATTGGTCCTGCCCGTCGCGACGAACACGCCGCCGGTGAAGGTGGGGTCGTAGGCGTTAAACTCGGTCAGCAGCCGCCCCGTAGCGCCGTCGAAGACCTTGACGTGCGGCCCGCCGCCGGGGCCGGGCGCGGTGACGATCTCGGCGTAGCCGTCGCCGTTGAGGTCGCCGGTGGCCACGCGCACGCCGCCGCGGAAGGACCCGTCGTACGCCAGGAACGACCGCAAAAGCGTACCGCCGCCGTCGTAGAAGTTGACGATCGGCAAGCCGCCGGGACCGGCGCCGACTGCGAAGCGGCCCGGCGTGTCGACGCCGTCGGCGACCAGGTCGACGTCGTTGCCGTCTCCGCCGTCATAGGTGATCCGCAGGTGCCGGCCGCCGGCCGACGCGACGATCTGCCCTTCGGGCATCCCCACGAACGAGCCGACGACCGGATCGGCGCCGTCGTTGTCGACGATGCGATAGTGCGTCCCGGCCGGAATCGCGGCGGCGTACCCGCTGACGGGGATCCGCAAGATGCCGTTGAGCCGCACCGCGCCGTGAACGATGACACCGTCCGAGCGGCCGTCGGGCAGGAAGTGGACGATCGTCAGGCTGAACGCGCTGTTCTCGTCGAGCGAGAAGTCGCCGTTGACGGTTAGGGTGCTCAGCGGGTCGGCGGAAGTCCTGGCCGGCGCGACCCCGGCGCCCCGGCCGAGCGTGGCCGCACCGATCGCGCCGTCTCCCGAAACAATGCCGTCCGGTACGACCACCGGCCCGTTGCCAGTACCGTCAAATCGCACTTCCCCGTGCACGATCTGCGTGCCGCCGGTATATGTCAGCACCGATTCCGACCCGAAAACCATCCTCCCGTCTCCAAACGGCTCAGCGCCAACGAAGCCCGTCGAGGCAAAGATAGTGAGATGTTGCGGACCGCCCGTCTCTCCGACGACGCTGTCAATCGTCACTCCCTGGCCCTGAAACAAGTTCGGCCCGGCTAACGCCAGCGGTCCGGACAATGTGCCACCCCGGGCGTCGAGTGAGGCCTTTCCCGGTTCGTGGGCGGCAAACGTGATGGCCTCCGGACAAGCGTCGAGGCTATAGGGAAAGTCAACGCACAGGCCACCGCCGGACTCGACCGTCGTCTCATTCCCGGCACCGGCGGCCCCCAAGCCGGCGGGAGATGCGAGCAATGTGCAGCCGCCCCGAATCTGAGTGGGGCCTGTGTAAGTGTTCGCGGCTTTCAGCACGACGACACCGATGCCGCCTAGGACCAGGTCGCCGGCCCCGCGGATTGGCCCGGCGAAGGTCAGGTTGCCCAAGTCGGGGTCCCTTGGCCTGTCGCGAAATGTGTTTGCGGATGCTGAAAGCGTCTGGCCATTCAGGTCGACCGACCCGGTGAGGGTCAGACCGGTACCGAACGTGGCGATGAACGACTGGAATGCGGTCAGAGTAATGCCCAGGCCCACCTGCGGAGTCTGAGTGAGGGCCGTGTTGAAGCTGACGAAGATTCCCCCCGAGAGCGCGATGTCGTTGCCGGCGATGACATACGCCGGGTCGCCCAGGCGGATGGAGCCGAACCCGGTGCCGGCGGGAAAATCGTTGACATTCGTCGCGCGGGGTACCGAGGCGGGGAAGACGAGGTCGTCGCGGGGTTGCGGGGCGACGTCGCCGACCCAGTTGGCGGCCGTGGTCCAGTTGTCGTTCGCGCCGCCGCCGTCCCAGGTGGCGACCGCCGGAGCGACCCGGTCCTCCAGGCGGATCAGGCGAAGCGATGGAGTCATGAGTTCTATCCGGTTGATTTGGCGTTGTGTCAAATGGACGGTCAACCGATGAATACACCCCCGGTGAAAGCGGGATCAAACGCGAACCATTCGTGAAGGACGGCGCCAGTCCGGTCCGAGACGCGGATGTGCGGCCCGCCGCCCGGGCCGGCGCCGGTGACGATCTCCGCGAAACCGTCGTTGTTCGTGTCGAACGCGTCGACCACGACCCCGCCGAGGAAGTTCGGGGCGTAGGCGTAGAACGCCGTGAGTAAGACACCGGTCGCACGGTTGAACGCTTCAACGAGCGGCACGCCGCCGGTCCCAGTCCCGGTGACAACGTCGGCCTTTCCGTCACGGTCGACGTCGGCCGTCGCGACGCTGACGCCCCCGGTGAACCGCGGGTCGTAGGCGTAGAACTCGCTAACGAGCCGCAATCCGTTGGTGCTGAATACCCGCACGGTCGGCGCGCCGTTGGACGCAGGCCCGGTGACAATAAAGGCCTCGCCGTTACGGTCCGTGTCGATGCCCGCGACTGTCACCCCGCCCGTAAACCGCGCGTCGTAGGCGAGGAATTGTCCCAGCACCGCGACGGTGCCGGCGATGGCGAGGGAGCCATTGAACGCCTTGACGTGCGGGCCGCCCCCGGGCCCCGCTCCGGTGATGATGTCGGGGACGACGTCGCCGGAGACTTCGCCCGCAGCGATCAACACGCCGCCGCGGAACGACGGGTCGTAAGCCATAAAGCCGGCCAGCACCTGCCCCGTAAGACCGTCGAACACCTTGACGTGCGGCCCGCCGCCCGGGCCGGGTGCGGTGATGATGTCCGGGACGCCGTCGCGGTTGAGGTCGGCGGTCGCCACCCGTACGCCGCCATGGAAGTTCGCGTCGTAGGCCAGGAACGAGCGCAGCAGCGTGCCGCCGCCGTCGTAGACGTTGACGATCGGGAAGCCGCCGGCCCCGGCGCCCACCGCGACCCGCCCCGGCACCACGGCCGCTTCGGACACGAGTTCGACGTCGTTGCCGTCGCCGCCCTGGTAGGTCAGCCGCAGGTACCGGCCGCCGGCCGCCCCGACGATCGTGCCCTCGGGCCTGAACGCGAAAGTCCCTACGACCGGGTCGGTCCCATCGTTGTCGATGATGCGAAAACGCGTCCCCGCTGGGACAGCTTGTCCGCTCCCGTCTTGCGGCACGACCAATGGCCCGGTCAGGCGGACTGGCCCTTGCACGCTCACCCGATCGGAGCGACCGTCGGGAAGGAAATTGTAGATCGTCAGGCCCTGCGAGCCGTTATCGGGAAACGTCAGGTCACCGCGGATCGTGAATGTGCTGAGCGGGTCGCTCCCGAGGGGCTGTTCCTGGTCCGGGAAAAACACGAAATACGTGTTGAGCGCCGGCGAGACGCCGCTGCCGGTGCCGAGGATCACGGGCCCGACCGTGCCGTTGCCGCCGATGACGCCGTCGGTCACACTCACCGCCCCGGCGCCGGTGCCGTCAAAGCGGACCTGGCCGTGCAGGATTTTGGTGCCGCCGGTGTAGGCGATCACCGATCCCGGCGCGAAGTCGATTCTCCCCCGGAACGGGTTGCCCCGGAAGCCGGCGTAAAGTGACAGCTCCTGAGGGCCGCCGGTTTCGCCGACCACGCCGTTGAACTTGACGTTGTTGAGCACGAAGTAGTTCGGCCCGGCCAGCGTCAGGTTCCCGGTGAAGCTGACACCGCCGCCTAACAGAGACGGCGTCCCCGCCGCGTGACCGGCGAACGTGAACGACTCACGGATGTTCTTGTCGTCTAACGGAATGCTGACAAATAGCGTACCGTTGGGGCCGACGATGGTCTCGTTACCCACACCGGTTGCACCGAGACTGTTGACATTGGTGAACTCGACGGCGCCCGCCCGAATGTCCGTAAGCCCGGTGTAAGTGTGGTTGGCAAACTCGCCCATCGAGACTTGGCCTTCGCCGTCAACCACCAGGCCACCGGCCCCCCGAATCGCCCCGTCGAAGCGGATGGTGCGGAAAAGTCCGGACCCTGTGACCTCATGCGGAGACGCGGTCAGGGTTTGGCCGTTCAGGTCAATCGCCCCCTTGAGGGTGAGGCCGGTACCGACCGAGGCAGAGAACGTTTGCGGTGCGGTCAGTGTGATGTCCAGGCCCATCTGCGCATCCGACGACTCGGACGGGGACTGTGCGTTGGCCGTGATCCCGCGCGCGAGCGTGATGGCATTGCCGGTGATGACATATCGCTGCCCGTCCAGCCGGAGGGAGCCGAACGCGGTGCCCGCCGGGAAGTCGTTCACGTTCGTCAGCCGCGCGGCTGTGGCTGGAAAGACGAGGTCGTCACTGGGCTGCGGACCAACGTCGCCGACCCAGTTAGCGGGAGTCGTCCATTGATCGTTCGCGCCGCCCCCGTCCCAAGTGGCGACGGCCGGGGCGAGGCGATCTTCCAGGCGGGTCAGGCGGATCGGCGGAAATCGCCGGCGGAGCGTGGACGACGTTGGGCGAAGGCGATGGACCATGACGTCTCCCCCTTTAACCGACGAAGATTCCACCCACGAAGGCGGGATCGAACGCGAACCACTCACGGACGAGGGTGGTGAAGTTGAATCCGCGGAGGTGGGGCCCGCCCCCGGGACCTGCTCCGGTAACGAGGTCGGGGGTCCCGTCGCCGTTCACGTCGCGGGCCGCGAGCGTCACGCCGCCGCGGAAGGCCGGGTCGTAGGCCATGAATTGGCCGGCCAACCCGCCGGAGAAGTACTTCACCACAGGCGCAGCGCCGCCGAGCGGGGCGACCGCGACGGCCCCGTACGCCACCGCGACCGAGACGCCGCCGAAGAAGTTGTCGTCGAAGGCCATGAACTGCCATGCCAGCGTGCCGTTCGCGTCGCTGAACACCTTGACGTGCGGCCCGCCGCTGGGGCCGGCGCCGGTGACGATATCAGTCATGTTGTTAATGCTGACGCGGCCGACGGCCACACTCACCCCGCCGCGGAACGCCGCGTCGTAGGCGAAGAACTCGCCCTCAAGGGCTCCGGAAGGTGAGAAGACGCGGACGTGCGGCCCGCCGCCGCGGCCGGCCCCGGTCACGATGTCGGTCGCGCCGTCGTGATTGACGTCGCCGACCGCGATGTTGACGCCACCCGTGAAACCGGCCCCGTACGCGAAGAACTCGCTGACGAGCGCGCCGGTCGCACCGTCCCAGACGCGGACGTGCGGCCCGCCGCCCGGGCCGGCGGCGGTGACGATGTCATCAACGCCGTCACCGGTGACATCACCCTCGGCCACGCGGACGCCGCCGCGGAAGGCCGGGGCGTACGCCAAGAACGAACGGAGGAGTGTACCGTCATCGGTGAAAACGTTGACAACCGGTAGGCCGCCCGCGCCGGCTCCGACGGCGATATGGTTAGGCGGCCCGGCCACGAGCTCCATGTCGTTGCCGTCGCCGCCGTGGAACGTAATCCGGAGCACGGTGGCGCCGAACCGCGCGACGACCGCCCCCTCTTGGAACGAGCCGAACGACGCGATGATCGGACCGCTCCCTTGGTTATCGATGATGCGGAAGCGCGTGCCGACGGCCGGCACGAAGCCGGGGGTGACATTTACTACGAGGTTCCCGGCCAGGCCGACTCCGCCATTTAGGACGCGGATCTGGTCCGCACCGCGGGGAGTCACGTCGATGGTCAAAGTCCCGGCCCGGTGTGGAGATGGGCCGTGCGTCTCGGCGGCGTGAACGGACAGGACATTCAGCACCGTCAACGTGCCGACGTCGGCGCCGGCGGGGGAAATGACCCCGAGGTCAGTGGCGGTCGCCGAGCCGACCGTGCCGGTGCCGGTCAGGAGGGCGTCTACGACGTCCGCGTTCGGGACTTGGCCGTCGACCTGGGCGGTGCCGAGGAAGATCTCACCCGTGTAGTTGGGATTAACGGCCGACGCGGGGATGGAAATCTCGCCGCCTTCGATGTCGCCGTCGCCGATCAGCTCACCCGCAAGGGTCAGAGACGTCGGCGGGTTGTCCTGTGTGAACGGGCGAACGAACGCGGCGGCGAGCGTCAGCGGACCGCTCAGGGTCGCGGGCCCGATGTGCATGATTTCGATGACCCCGCCGGTCGTGCCGAGAGTGAGTGGCTCCGGCACGATGAGCGAACCGCCGGCCGAGTTGTCCAGCGTCAGGCGAGTGCTATTGGCCAGCCGGGTTTCATTGCCGGCACCGGTCGCGCCCAAGGCGTTGTTCGAACTCACCCGGAGGTCGCCGAGACTTCGGACGTCGGTGACTCCCGTGTAGGTGTTGTCACCGGCTAGAGTCAATTCTCCGGTCAAGACCACGATGCCGCCGTCGCCGCTGACGGTGCCGCGCAGCGCGACCGGACCGCCCAATGTGGTCAGCGAAAATCCGTTCAAATCGACCGGTCCGCCGACGGTGAGGCCGAACCGGGGGTCGACAGTTTTGAAGGTCTGCGCGGCCGTCAGCTTGACTCCGAGGTTGACCGCCGCGCTATTCCCGAGGGTGGCAATGTCGCCACCACCCGTCACTCCGTTGGCCAGGGCGACGGCGTTGCCGTTGAGCAAGTAGCCGGCGCCGACGACGATGCTGTCGAACGCAGTGCCGGCAGGCAAGTCGTTGGTGTTTATCGGCCGCGGCGCCCCGGCCGGGAAGAAGAGGGCGGAACCGGGCGTGGGGGCGGTGTCGCCGGCCCAGTTGGCGGCGGTGGACCAGTTGCCGTCCGCGCCTCCCCCGTCCCAGGTGAACAGCGGCGGGCCGGGCGTGGGCACCAGTTCGACGTCGTTGCCGTCGCCGCCCGCGTACGTGATGTGGAACCGCACTCGGTCGAACGTGGCAACGATCGCCCCTTCCGGCAGGTCGATGAACGTGCCCGAGACAGCGCCGGTGCCGCGGTTGTCGATGATGCGCAGGGGCGTCGCGGGATCGAGGGGCGCGCCGCTAAAATGGAGGATCAGCGTGCCGTTCTGGATTTGCACCTGATTCGCGGCGATCACCTGATCGTAGGCCCCGGCCGCGGAGCCGGTCACGTCCACGGAGTAAGTCCCGGTCGCGGAGATCGTCAGAGTATTCGCGCGGAGGGTGCCGGGACCGGCGGTGCCGGGGTCCAAGACGCCGGGGCCGCCGACGCCCAGGTTGCCGACAAAGCCGTTGCCGCGCAAGTACGCCGGGGCCCCGCCTCCTCCGGCCCCACCGGTTATCACCGACCCGTCGATCCGCAGCGTGCCGGCGTGAACCGCCACGCCGCGGTTGGTGTTGTTCCCGGTCAGAACGACGTCGGCCGTACTCGCTTCGAGGATGAGCCAATTGTCGCCGGACACGTCGCCGTTGATGACGTACCGGCCGGTGATGAGCGATTCAGGGCCGCGGCTGGTCAGTACGATCGGTCCGTTGAGGATGACCCCGAGGTTGGCGTCGCCGACCAGGTCGAAGTTGAAGTTGACCGGGCCGCCCGGACCGAAACTCCCCGAACCTAAGCCGATCGAGAGTTGCGGGAAGTGAGCGGGGTCAACAGGCGTCGGCGATTCGGCCCTGATCTCCTCCGTGAGGATGACGGCGTTGCCGCCGATGTGGTAGTCCGGGCCGCGGAGGATGATGCGTTGAAAAAATGTGCCGTCGGGGAAGTCATTGGTATTCGTGAGTCGTGCGGCCCCGGCGGGGAAGACGAGGTCGTCGCCGGGGTGCGCGCCGAAATCGCCCACCCAGTTAGCGGCGGTTTGCCACTTGTCGTCCGCCCCGCCGCCGTCCCAAGTGGCGACGGCCGGGGCGAGGCGGTCTTCCAATCGGGTCAGGTGCATTCGCGCGAATGCGCGACGAAACGACGACGAATGCGGGCAAGGGCGACGGACCATGGGCGCTCCCGTCAGCGGTGGAGTGATCGTAGGATTCCGGCGGCCGAAAAACTGGTGGGCAGTGGAGCGGCCGCGGAGTTTGTCATATAGCATTAGCCGGCCGGCGTCCAAGCCCGTCAATTCCTTGAGAGTATCAGCCCACAGCCCTACAATTCAGGGTAGATCGACCACCCCGACGCGGCTGCCATGACCCAAACCGAACGTCACGAATTGACTGACGAGCAGGTTCACCGGCGCGACCGGCTTGTGCAGATTCTGCGCGACATGGGTCGGGTCGCGGTCGCGTTCAGCGGCGGCATCGACAGTACCGTCGTCGCTCAGGCCGCGCATCTCGCGCTCGGTGACGGCGCGATCGCGGTGACCGCCGACAGCCCGAGCGTCGCCCGGGCGGAACTCGACGACGCCCGCCTCCTCGCCACCCACATCGGCATTCGCCACCGCATCGTCCGCACCGACGAATTCCAGAACGCCGATTACCTCCGCAACGACGGCGCACGCTGCTACTTCTGCAAGAGCGAACTGTACACGCGAATCGAAGCCATCCTGCCGGAATTGGGCAACCCGGTCGTCTGCAGCGGCGCCAACCGCGACGACATGGGCGACTACCGCCCCGGCCTGACCGCCGCCGCCGAGCACAAAGTCCGCCATCCGCTGCAAGAGGCGGGCATGGGCAAGGCGGACGTCCGCGCCGTCGCCCGCCATTGGGGCCTGCCGACCTGGGACAAAGCGGCCGCGCCGTGTCTGTCGAGTCGGTTGGCCCCCGGCGTCACGGTCACAACCGAGCGGACGGCCCGCGTCGAAGCCGCCGAGCGATACTTGCGCGACCTCGGCCTGCGCGAATGCCGCGTTCGCCTGCACGAGGGTGAACTGGCCCGCATCGAGGTGCCGGTCGCGGAGCTTCCCCGACTCGCCGACGCTGCCGTGCGGACCGCGCTTGCGGCGCGCTTTCGCGAACTCGGCTTCCGCTTCGTGACGCTCGACCTCGAAGGTTTCCGCAGCGGCAGTTTGAACAGCCTCGTACAGCTTGACGTGAAGGCGCGGTTCGAAATCCCCGCCGCCGGAGGTGTGACGCCGTGACTCTGAGTCCTGTGCCCGCCGCGCAAACGCTCGACGCGTACTTCCTCGAAGCCCGCAGCAAGCTGCTCGACCTCGCGGCGATCCTCGACCGCATCGACCGCGGCGTCGCTGCCGACGCCGCCACGAAGGATCTCCGCTATTCGCAGCTACGGCAGGCCTTGACCATCCTGCACCGCCACGAACCCGGCCGGGCCGAGCAGGTCCAGCAACTGTTCTCGCTCCATTACGAACCGGCCTGGAAACGCCCCGCCCCGCGGTGACGATCACGGGAGTCTCGCCATGAACTACTTTGACCCGCACGTAGGACACTTGGGGACAGTCGCAGAAGCGCTTGAAATGTAGGCATTACGGTCGAATCTCGAAAATAGGCATTTCCCGAAACTTGCTACTTCTTCCACCAATTCCACGAATTCCGTG
>DATJGQ010001012.1:0-3867 GCA_035494815.1 Gemmataceae bacterium | reverse complement strand
CCGGCGGTACCCGGCGACCGCGGAATTCTTCACCTCCAGCGTCGTGGACTGCCCGTAATTCAGCGTCGCCGAGCTGCCGTCGTGCACGTGCGCGTCCGCCGCGTCCGACAGCGTCACTGTCGTGGGCGTGGGCGTGGGCGTCGGTGTCGGTGTCGGTGTCGGAGTTGGGGTGGGTGTCGGAGTCGGCGTTGGCGTCGGAGTCGGTGTAGGCGTCGGGGTGGGAGTTGGGGTGGGCGTGGTCGTCCTGGCGCTGGTGGCGGGGCCGAAGCCGCTGGGGACGTAGGTGCTGCTCTTGGTGAGGACGACCTTGTCGGCGGCGAAGCCGTCCTCGCGCATCCAGAGGCTGACGGTGTGCACGCCGGGCGTGGCGACGTTGATCGTCGCGACAACGCCGTCGAGCGTGGACTTGGACCACCCGGCGGATGGGAAAAAGCTACTGATCCGGTCGCTGGTCGATTGCACAACGCCGTCGAGCCCGGCGTGGACGCTGTCGTCCGTGCCGCTCGCCCCGACCCCGCGGACCCAGACGTAGTGGACGCCGGTCTTCACGAAGTTGACGCGGAAATCGAGCCGGGGGCTATTCGCCGCCGCCGACGTGCCTTCGACGAGGGTGCCGGTGTTCGGCTGCGCCTTCATCGCCGCCCCGCCGGAATAGGCGGTCCCGGTGACCTTCGCCCAGCTCTTGCCGTTCCTGGCGGTGTTGGCATCGAACGCCTCGGCCTCGACGGAGACGAGGCCGTTGGCGTCGGAGCCCTGCTGATACGCGGTCGGCGTGGGCGTCGGGGAGGTCGTGACCCAGGTGTCGGCCGCGTCCGCGGAAACGGATCGGCCGAAGCCGTCGCGAATCCCCGAACCGGCGGCCTTCAGCCGGAGCTCGTACGTGCCCGCGGCGGCGGTCACCCCGGAGAGCCCGGTCAGCGTGTATGTCTGGAAATCCTGCGTTGTCACGTGCACGGCGGACGTCAGCAGGTTCGCACCGCCGTTGCGGGTCAGCGCGAAGTCCGCGAGGTTGACGCCGACAACGGGTCGGTTGAACGTCACCTGCACCGAGCTGACGGCGGTCGTGCGCGGGTCCGGCGTCACGTCCACGACGTCCGCTACGGGTGCCGACCCCGCGTTGAGCAGTGCCGCGGCGGAGAAGCCGCCGGCGTTGTAGGCGCGGATGCGGTAGGTGGAACTGGCGGCTCCGTTCGGGTCGTCGAGGCCGCCGCTGTCCGGCGGCAGATAGAACGATTGTTCCGGGAGCCGCCCGCTCGGCGCATAGCGGTCCACGGCATAGCCGGTTTCATTCGACGCGTTGTCCTGCCAGGTGAGGCGCGTGCCGCCGGCGGCGAGCGACTCGACACGCCCGACGCCCGCCGCGCTCACGCCGGCGTCGGAACTGGCGGCGCCCGTCGGTGCGGCGGGGGGGACGATGCTCGTCACGCGGAGTTGGCGTTGCACGGTACCGACCCGTGTGCTGAAAAACACCTCGTCGCCCACGCTGACCGCCGGCGCGCCGGCGAACGCGTACGCGTAGTACGGCGTGCCGTTCTCGACGACCTCCACCCCGGTCTGGTCCACCTTCCAAGTGGTCGAGTAGTTCCCGCCGCTGTACCACAGGTCTGTGCCGTCGGTGTAGGCGGCCTGCTCACCGTCGGTGAGCAGGAAATTGGGCGACGCGGCGGCCAGTCCGGTATATGACCTGACCACCTGGGTTCCCGCCAGCGTCCCGTCACTGTGCCAGAGTTCCCCAAGCGGGGCGTAGGTGCCGATCTCGGATCCGTAGAAGTAGACCCCATCCCCTGCGGGCGTGAGCCGCCATTCCGTTGTGGGGAAATACCGCATGTCCACGTAGAGGTCCGTCGTCCCGGCCGCCGTGCCGTCGCTCCGCCACAGCATCATCCGTTGGTCCGGCGTGATCGCGAAGAAGTAGAGCGTACCGTTGGCATTGACCAGTTCGCGAATGATCCCAATTCCGCCATTGCCCACCGTCTCCTTCACCAGCACGCCGGACCCGTCCGCGCCGACTGTCCACAGGCCCCGACCCTGTGACGGTGTCCCGTCCGGGCTGGTGGTCACCCGCGTGTCTGCGGCGAAGAAGAGCGTTCCTGCTCGGTCGGTCAGGTACTCGGGGTTGGTCACACCCGGAACCGCGGAGACCGTGACGCCGTCGGTTCGCAGGAGCGCTCCGGCGTCGGCGCCCTGCCCGTCGGCGGATCGGAAGTAGAAATAGCCGCCGCTTGCAGCGAACAGGCGCCGATCGCGCCAGTCCGAGGACGGCAGATTGTCGAGGAAGATGTCGGCGTCTCCGACGCGCGCCGTGCCCCCGGTGGTCCCATCGGTCGCCCACAACTCGTTCCCGCCGGATGCATTCTGGACTGCGAAGAACAGCCGGCCGTTTGCCGACGCCAGCACGCGCGGGTTGGACGAGTCGGGTCCCGCGACGACGTCGGCCAGGCGCGCGGTCCCGGCCGCCGTGCCGTCCGACCGCCACAGTTCCACGCCGGCCTGATCGTCCTCGCCGGCGAAGTAGAGGGCGCCGTTGAACCACGCCAGGTTGTTCGCACGGCCTTGGTAGAGGCTGGTGGATTCGCCGGTGGCCGCGTCGGTGCGCCAGAGGTCGAACGTCTCACCCGGCTTTTGGTAGTCGGCCCAGGTCTCACGACCGGTGAAAAAGAGTGACCCGCCCCCGGCCGTCAGCCAGTCGGGATAGGTGGCCTGGCCCGCGCCGCCCACCGTGGTCACGGGCAGGGCGAGCGAAGGGGGAAGCGCCTGGGCGACGACCTCGTCCGTGTAATCCGAATAGGTCAGTGCCGCCCCGGCCGTCCAGTAGCGGGCGCGGTAACGATACGTCTGGCCCTGTTCGGCGGTGGCATCGACGTACTGCAACTCGCCCGCCCCATGCTGGTGCTCGTCGCGCTGGATCTCCTGGAACGGTCCGTCGCCCGTCGCCCGTTCGACTACGTAGCCGAACGCCCGGTCAGGGAGCGTGAACCGAAGCTCCACCTCGTGCCCCGAGATCGGCTGCGCGTTCATCCCGCTGGGGGCGGCGGGGCGGGTGGTGGGGGCGGCGATCGTCAGGTCGGCGACGAAGTCGCCGCCCGGCTGGCCGTCCCCGCTGGGGTACGTCCCCGCGAACTCCCCGTCGAGCGCCAGGGCCGGGAACCCGGAGACCTGACTGTGAACGTGATCGAGCCCGCTGACGATCCGGAGCTGGTAGTCGCCCGGCGGCGCGAAGTAATTGACGTCCACGAAGTCGGAATTGATGGTCGTCTCCGACCCGAACCCGAATGATGGAACGGGGCTGCCCGGCGCGGAAGCCGGCGTCAGGATGAAGTCCGCCGAATTGGCCTCGAACAGGGGCTGGTCGAACTGGATCGTCAGTCCGACGCCGTCGCCGACGTAGGGCTGACCGAGGAACGGCGCAATCTGCGTGACGTGCGGCGGCTCGCCGCTGAGCAGTTGCCGGGATTCCAACGCTTCGATCGCTGCCCGGCGAACCGCCTTAAGTGAAATCCTGGCTCGCGTCTGTGTGGACGCACGATGCCCGGACCGGTCGAACTGCCGCATCGGAGACCCCTTTTGCTGGTTCGGAGTGGAAGGAGCCTGAACCCCCCGCGTGACGCCACAGTCCGCAGGCTGATATTCAGCGGAGCCGATTATCCTCGGCGACGTGATCCGGGCAAGGGTTCGGCGTTTACTATCTGGCTAACTCGCCGCCGAGTAATCAAACCTCACCTCCCGCCCGAACACGTCCTCGAACACCCCCACCTTGTTCTTCGCCGCCCAGAGCTCCAGCTCCGCATCCCCCCGCCCCTTCACGATGATCTGGACCTCCTTCTTGCCGATCCGGCAGCGGAGGGATTGGACGACCTGGACGTGCGT
>DATJGQ010001011.1:0-7097 GCA_035494815.1 Gemmataceae bacterium | reverse complement strand
CTCCGGCGTCCGCTGCATCTCCGGCTCGAAAGCGACTTCGCCCCGCTCGCCCCATCGCACCGCCTCCTCGGGCACCACGCACGCGGTCAGGTCGCTCAGGATGGGCAGCCGCACGCGGGCGGTGAAGCCGGGCTTGAGTTCCACGTCGCCCGCCTTGAAGTTGACCTCCGCCTTGCACTCGAACATGTGCGTGTTCGGATCGGCGACCGTGCTCAAGTAAAAGACTCGGCCGCGGAAAGTGCGGTTCGGATACGGCAGCACAGTGAACTCGGGGTCGTAGCCGGAGGGCACGTCGTCGCGGCGAATTACGTCATTGGCCAGAACCGACGCCCACGGCCCGGTGCCCGCCAGCCAGGCGCCCAGTGGCAGAGCGACCGTGTTCACTCTCACCCGCGCCGACGCTTCCTCAAAAAGCTGCCGGACCGTCGCGACCGCACTTTCGGGGACAAATGTCACCAGGCGGATGTGGCTGAGATCGGCGATCGTGGCGATCACCGTTTTGTCTTCGAGATACGATCCGACCGCGACCATCCGTTTGTTGATCCGGCCCTTGTACGGCGGAAGGATCTGCGAGCGGTACAGGTTGTGTTTGGCCAGGTCGAGGTTCGATTGGGCGGCGGCCAATTCGGCCTCGGCGATCGACCGGTTCAGGAACGCCTCGCGACGTTCCTGTTCCGAGAGGCCCTGCCCCGCCTGCTGGGCGCGGTTGTACTTGTCCTTGGCGAGTTCGAAGTTGCCGCGCGATTTGAGTTCGTTCGCCTCCGCGAGTTTGAGCGCCGCCGAGTAACTCTTCTCGTCGATGCGGACGAGCGGGACCTTCTTGGCGGGGTCGACCAGGTCACCCTCGCGGAAGTTCACCTCGTCGACGACGCCCTTGACGCCCGCCGCGATGTCGGTGACCGCCTCCGCTTCGAGGACGCCGACCGTTTCGACGCTGTAGACGAGCGCCCGCCGTTCGGCCCGGGCGAGTTCGACGACGCGCTTGAGATTGACCTTCGACGGCGGGATCGACGCGCCGCCCATGGGGGCGGCCGTGGTGTGCTTGCTGCAGCCCGTACCGTGAGCGAGCAAAGCCACTGCGATCAGCGACCGGAACAAGGGAGAGCCTCGGCGAGTATGCAGAGTTCCGCGGTGAGGTGCCTAGTATGCTAAGCGGATCGCGAAGGGCCGTCAATCGCGTGCGGCTCCCTCCACATACAGCTTTCGGACGCGGCGGGCCGCAATGCGGTCGACGACCCGCGGGAATAAGCGACTCGCTAGCACGAACAGCTTGCCACGGCCCGTGAAGGTCACTTCGCGGACGCCCCGCTCGATCGCCCGCAAGGTCGCGTCGGCCGCCTGCTCCGCGGTCATGCCGCGCATGTGGTCGACTTTCAGCTTCGACTTCCGCTCGAGCATGTTTTTGGGAAAGTTCGTCCGCGTCAGGCCCGGGTTGACGATGATGACGTCAATGCCGAAGCGTGCCAGCTCGGCCCGGATCGCCTCGCTGAACCCCTGCACCGCGAATTTACTCGCACAGTACTCGCTGCGGCCGGGCAGGCCGTGCTTGCTGACGAACGAGGAGATGTTGACGATCGCGGGGTGACGGCCTTGCCGCAAGAGCGGCAGGCAGACGCGGGTGGTCTCGGTCAGGCCGAAGAAGTTCACCTCCATGATCTGGCGCAGGCGTTCTTCGGTGGCGTCGGCGAAGTGGCCGGTGGCGCCGATGCCGGCGTTGTTGACCAGGATGTCGAGCCCGTCGAACCGGCGGACCATCTCGTCGGCCATCGCCCGGCGGTCGTGGGGGTTGGTGACGTCGGCCTGCAGGACTTCGAGCGTGCCGCCGCGGACGCGGGCTTGTTCTGTCAGCTCGCGGAGGAGATCGACCGAGCGGGCAGTGGCGAGGACTTTCGCGCCGCGCCGGGCGGCCGCCTCGGCGAGTGCGCGGCCGATGCCCTGCGAGGCGCCGGTGATCAGCATCCGCGACCCGGCGATCGAGCGGCGGTGGGGCATTTCACATCCTCAAGTCTTTCGTCGGGGCCGAGTCGTCGAGGAATGACGAATGACGAATGCCCCACCAATGACGGAGGAATGACGAATAACAAAAGACGAATCCGAAGGCTTACTGCCCGACCGTTATTTCGTCATTAGGCATTCGGGTTTCGTCATTCCTTCGTCATTGGTGGGGCATTCGTCATTCGTCATTTGACTTCCACCTCCACCGGCACGACGTGGTGAATCGCGTAGTTGCGGAAGTCCGTGTTCCGCGACATCGGCTGGACGATCTCGCGGCCGTTGTCGGTCTTGGCAGTCGCGCGGCACATCAGCGTGTATTTGCCCGGCCGGTCGGGCGTCTTCCAGATGTATTCCCAAAGTCGCCAGGCATATTTCACCGGCTTGTCGAGCAGTGTCGCCGCGGCCCAAGTCTTGCCGCCGTCGGTGCTCACGTCCACCTTCGTGATCTCGCCCTCGCCCATCCACGCCGCGCCGAAGACGCGGTGCTGGTTCTTCGCGGGCACGATCTCCCCGAGCGCCGGCCGGGCGATCGACGACTTCACCTGGATCTCGCTCAGCGCCCGCGTCACCGGCTGGCCGTCCTCGCGGATGTGATAGCTGTAGTCGTAGGTCTGGAACCAGCCGCGGAACCCGCGCGGCGAGACGATGACGTTCGTCAGCCATTTCACCGACGCCATCCCGTACCAGCCGGGGACGATGACCCGCACCGGGGCGCCGTGGTCGGCCGTCAGGTCGGCGCCGTTCATGGCCCAGGCGAGAATAACTTCCGACGAATGCGCTTTCGCCATCGGAATGCTGCGGGCGAAATGAATCGGCCCGGGCGACTTCGGCTCGTCGTTGATCGTGCCGCTGTCGGCGCCGACGAAGGCGACCTCGGCGGCGTCCATTCTCGCGCCGGCCTTCTCGAGGAGAGCGGCGAGCGGCGCCCCGGTCCATTCGGCGTTGCCGACGGCGCCGAGCTGCCAGGCCACGCCGCGCGCCGGCGGGACCAGGTACACCCGGCCGTTGCCGGCGCATTCGAGCGTCACCGGCCGCGTCTGGCTGCCGAGCTTTTTGATGTCGTCGAGAGTCAGTTCCAGTTTGTTCTCGACCGCCCCTTCGACCTTGAGCCGCCAGGTGCTCATGTCGATCTTCGGGACGGCGAAATGGTTGCGGACGTAGAACCGCTCCGTCGGCAGGATGAAGCGGTCGAGCGTCGTGAACGGGAACTCGAAGTTGTGCGGCTCCTGTTGTCGCAAGATGAGCCCCGAGAAGGAGACGACGTCGGCCGGCGGTTGGCCGACACGCGGGGCCGCGCCGAGACCGCGGGCGAGGAACGGCAGGGCGGCGGCGGTGTAGAGGAATTCGCGGCGGTCTGGCATGGTGTGAGTTCCGGATGCGGGCGGAGCGGGTTATCGCGTCAATGCTTCCATCAGTTTGAATTGCGGCGCCAGGAGCGTCATCCAAATCGGGCCGGGGATCGCGAGCAGTCCGATCGTCACGGCGACCGCCCAGGCCCAGCCCAGGATACGCGTGCGGCGGTGAGAGGCGAGTAGCACAAAGACGAACACGTCGATCGCTACGAATGCCACGCCGAACAAGGCGACGGCCCAGGAGTAGTCGGTCATCGCCGTGCTGACCTGCAGCGTGACCTCAGTCGCATAGGGCAGCCTCATGCCGAAGTCCGCGTATTGACGCCGCAACGCCGGCGCCGTCTGCATTAGCAGCACGGCCGCCCCGAGCAAGAGCGCGGTGTGCACGACCGCGATGACGGTCGCAGCGATTACGGTCGCGGTCGAGGTCGGCGCGCGCGGGTCCGACATCGGGCGCCTCGGCGTTAGAAGCCCTTCCCCTTCGTCGCCGTCTTGATGCGGCAGAGGTTCTTGTCGGCGGTGACGTAGAGGACCGTGCCGTCGTCGCCCCAGTTGCAGTTAGCGGTTGCAACGCCGGTGGCGATCGTGCCGAGGTGCTTGCCCTGGGGTGTGAGCACGAGCACGCCGCCGGGGCCGGTGGCAAACAGGTTGCCGGCGCGATCGACTTTCATGCCGTCTGGCGCGCCTTTCTTGCCGGCGCGGGCCAGCGGTGACGCGTCGAAGAAGACGCGGCCGTTCGCGATCGTGCCGTCGGGTTTCACGTCAAACGCCATGATGACGGCTTTCGGCGGGGCGTCGGAATTCGCAACGTAGAGTGTCTTATCGTCCGGCGACAGGGCGATGCCGTTCGGCCGCGACATCTCCTTCGTCAGCAGGGTCAATTCGCCGCGCGGCGTCAGCTTGTACACGCCCTGGAAGTCAAGTTCTTTCCCCGGGTCTTCCATCTGCTTGGGCAACCCGTACGGCGGATCGGTGAAATACAGGTCGCCGTTGGCGGCGAAGCAGCCGTCGTTGGGACTGTTGAACCGCTTGCCCTGGTAGCGGTCGGCGAGCGTTTTGATCGTGCCGTCCTTCTCGCGGCGGGCGACGCGACGGTCGCCGTGCTGGCACAGGATCAGGCGGCCTTCCTTGTCGAGCAGCAGGCCGTTCGAACCCGGCTCGCGTCCGGTGAACGGCGCCGACCCACTATAGCCCGCCGGCTTGAGGAACACGCTCAGCCCTTCCCCGTCCTTCCACTTCCAGATCTGATTCCGCGGGATGTCGGAGAAGAGCAGGTACTTGCCGTCCGGCACCCAGACCGGGCCTTCGGACCACTCGAACTTGTTCTCTTCGAGCAGTTGCAGCTTCGTGTTGGCGGGAATGAGCTTGTCGAATGCGGGGTCGAGCCGCTCGATGGTGCCGAGCGTCGGGAACGGGTCCTCGGCCACGGCGGTCGCGACGAGCCCCAGCCCGGCGGCCGCGGCGAGCACGAGTAGCAGTCGGGAGAGAGACATGCGGTGATTCTCCTCAACCAGACGGGATCAACTCCAGGCAAATGAACCGGCCCTGACCGCGGATGTACAGCAACCCGTGCGACAACACTGGTGCGGCCCAGACGGGATATTTCAGCAGCTTCAGTCCGGTCATCCCATAGTCGATGCGGGCGACTTCTTCATACCGTTTCGGGTTGACGCGGACCAGCAATAACTGGCCATATTCCGTGAGAACGAGGAAATGCCCGTCGGCGAATGTAAGCTGCGAGCGGGACAGCCCCGGCACCCGCCATTGGAGTTTGCCGTTCGCCAGTTCGACGCAACCGAGTTCGGCCTGCGGCGTATGCCGGCCGCTGCTGCCGTAGACGTAGCCGTCGACGTGAATCGGCGTGTTCCAGTGACATTCGAGCCGCTTCTGCCGCGCGTCCGGATCGTCTTGCCAGATGACGTCGTATCCACCCGGTTTGAGTTTGAGCAGACTGCTGCCGGCGCCGTAGCACTCGGTGATCAGGATCTGGTCGCCGACGACGACGGGATTCGCCGCGTTGACGCTCTCGCGGATGCGGGCCCGCCACGGGTAGTGAAACTCGACCTTGCCGCCGGCCGGATCGAAACCGAGTAAACCACCGCGGGCGAAATAGAGGCCCATCGGGCTGCCATGGACCGTCGCGACAATGGGGACGGAATAACTCGCCAGATCGTCGCCGGTGCGGTACTTCTCCGCTCCGGTGCGTTTGTCGAAGGCGACGATCGCGCTGCCCGCCGCGGCCGGGTCGCGATCGCGGAGGTCGACCGGACTGTCCTTCGCCGGACTGCCGCCGACCGCGACGATCACAAGATCGCCGTATATGAGCGGAGCGCTGCCGACGCCGAAGAAGTTCGGGACGACGCCATATTTCGCGATCGTGTCCACCTCCCAGACTTTCTTTCCGTCGGCGACATTCACGCAGTGCAGCATCCCCTCGGGGCCGTAGATGTAAACGCGGTCGCCGTCCACGACCGGGCAGGCGCGCGGGCCGCCGTCGTAGCCGTACATGTCGCGGTAGTCGGTCGGGTAGCTGAACTGCCAGTGTTCGTGGCCGCTGATACGGTCACGACAGCTCAGGCGCGTGAGGTCGCGAATCCGGTCGAATAGATACACGCGGTCGCCGGCGACGGCCGGCGGGCAGTAGCCTTCGCCAAGGTCCGCGTGCCAGACGAGGCGGAGGCCGTCCTGCGGCCAGGCGGTGAGGATGCCCTTTTCGTTCGAGACGCCGTCGCCGGTCGGGCCGAGAAATCGCGGCCAGTCGCTGCCCGGCTTGCCGGCCGGTCCGCCGACCGCTTTGACCGTGGGCAGAGCCGGCGTGCTCTTGGGTGCGGTCGCTTGCGTCCAGGGGCCGCAACCGGAGAGCGCGCCGAGGATCAGGCTAAACGTCCAGCGTCGTAAAGCGAAATGTGCGGCCATCGAACAACCCCCGGTCGCTGAGCTTGAGTGCGGGAATCACCAGGAGGGCCATGAAGGAAAGCGTCATAAACGGCGCCGTCAGCGGCGAGCCGAGCCCGCGGGCCTTGGCGTCGAGGCGGGCATAACCGGCGGCGACGGCGGCCCCGTCGCGGCTCATCAGGCCGGCGACTTCGAGCGGCAACACGTCGGTTCCGGAACCGTCCACGACCGCCAGGCCACCCTTCGCTTCGATGACGGCGTTGACGGCGGCGCACAGCTCTTCGTCCGTTACGCCGACCGCGACGACGTTGTGCGAATCGTGAGCGACACTGGCAGCGATCGCGCCGCGCCTCAGCCCGAACCCGCGGACGAACGCCACCGCCGGCGGCGCGTCCGCGTAGCGATTGACGACCGCGATCTTGAGCACGTCGTGCGCCGAATCAGAAACGAGCCGGCCGCCTTCGGCCTTGGCAGGCAGGTGCACTTCGTCCGTGACGAGTTGTCCGTCGTGAACGTGGATGACCCGCACGTTGCCGCCTCGCGCCGGCAGGTGAAAATCGCTCACGCGTTTGGCCGTCGCGTCGAACCGGTTTCGCGCCGGCACGTCGACGCGTTCGATCAACGGCCGGCCGTCCTCCGCGACCAACCGGCCGTCGATGTAAGTCTGCCGCACGCGGAAGTCGCGCAAATCATCCACGACGATAAAATCAGCCGGATCGCCCGGCCGCAGCAGCCCGACCGGCAATCGGTAATGTTCGACCGGGTTGACGCACGCCGCCCGCAACACGGCGAACAGGCCGTGTCCCTCGGACAGCGCCAGCCGCACGAGCAGATTAATGTGCCCATGCTGGAAAC
>DATJGQ010001010.1:0-3581 GCA_035494815.1 Gemmataceae bacterium | reverse complement strand
GGCCGCCGCCTCCCGCCAGACGTAGTCCGGCGTGCGGTCGCTCGCCGCCTTGACGTAGAGCTTCCTGTCCGCGTCCCAGAACGTCCGCTGGAGATGCGCCGTCACCTCGCGCGCCTGTGCGCCGTACTGCCCGGCCGGCTGGGTTGATGGAACGAGATCGGCGGCCAGTGCGCCGCGGCAGCAGGCGAACAGCAGGATGACCACCGCGGCCGCAGCGGCGCGCGCGACGAGCGGGGACATCGGTCTCATCTTCAACCTCATCATTAAGCTCCTACATCAAGTACCGCGATCGTGTGGACGTCGATTGCAAACCGCTCGTCGGACTACTGCTTTCTCGGAATGGCGACGATCAGCGGGTGGTCGCTCAGGGTGAGCTTCAGGGAGTCTACGCCGCGGAGGGTTTGAATCGGGTCGGTGCCGAGGGTCGTATCGTAGATTCGCACCGACGGAAAGGTGTCGCCCAGCCGCACGGTGACGTCGTCGGCGCCCTTCAGGCGTTCGCCCCAGATCAGCAGTTCCAGGGTGCCGTCCCCCTTCTGCAGGAGCATGTCGTGGGCCGTGGCGGGCTGCGGGGCGATGGAGTAATCCAGTCGGCCGGCGGGTTTGCGCGGCGGGGAACCCTGGTCGGACTTGTCGGACTTGTCGGCGAGGATCGACGTGAGGTTGTGCAGGTAGACGGCGGCCTTGCGCGGTGCGTAGTCGGGGCGGAAGAAGCCGAAGGCCTGGTTGCCGCCTTCGTCGGCGCGGTCGCGCAGCAGGTAGACGGCGGTGTGGCTCCAGCCGCGCTTGAACTGGTCGAGGTACATGGTCAGGAGATTCACGGCGTGGAGGTCCTCGGGGACGGCGCCGCCGATCGTGGTGCCGGTCTCGGTGGTGACGCGCGGCAGGGCCGGGAGGTCGGCTTCGGAATACCCGCGGAAGTGTTTGGCCCAGGTGAGGCCGTGGTTGGCGTACAGGCCGTCCACCTTGCAGGCCGGGGTGGGGTCGGCGGCGTTCCAGGTCTTGTTGTCGTGTGGGTCGGCGGAGCCGGGGTGATAGATATAGTTGTGGACGTTCGCCGCGTCGCCGAAGTGGGTGCCGGCGGGGAGGAGCGCGCCGGCGCCTTCGGGGATCGTGAGGAACTGCAGGCCGACGTTGTCCACTTCTGCGCCGACTTCGGAGGGGGCCCAGACGGGGTACTTCCGCAGGGCCGGGTCGCGCTTGACGGCGGCGTACAGGTCGCGCTGCAGCTTCGCGACCGGCATCCATGATGCCGCGCGTCCGCCCCCGCGCTCACCCTGGTAGGTGACGCCCCAGTTGTTCGGCTCGTTGTTCCCCTCGAAGGCGATGAGGGCGTCGGCGGCGGCGATCGGCTTGGCCGTTTCGATCAGCCGCTCGAGGTCGTGGCCGCCGCTGCCGAGGCCCCAACTGAATCGGACGCCGGTCTGCTGGTGGAGGTCGAGATAGGTCTGGAGGGTCGTGGGGCCCTGGTCTTTGAGTCCCTCGATGCCGCCCCGGACCCAGCGGAACCCGGCGTACTTGATCATCTCGACGGTCCGCGGGAGCGGTTGGCCGCGATCGGGGAAGGTGGTGACGACGCCGATGCTATCGAGGAAGTCGGCGACGGGGCGGGCGGTCGAATCCGCTGGGTCGCGGCCGGCCCCGGCGTCGGTCGTCAGGACGATCCGGTTGAAGACCTGCTCGTCGAAGTTCCGGTTCCCCACGAGGACCAGTTGGCTGAACGACGTGGTGGTCGCGTCGGTAAACGTGACCCGCGCACCCGAGCCGCGGTTCCAGTCCTTGTCGGCTATCGTCCACGAGCCCGCGGAATCGCGGGTGACGGTAAGCCGGCTGAGGCCGCCGCCGTCGCGGACGGCGGCGTGCGTGGCGTCGATCTCCTCCGCCGCCCAGTTCCGTTTTTCGGAGGGCTGCCCCTTGGCGACGAGCCCCCACTGCACGGCCCACTTCGCCCTGGTGCGGTGGATCTCGAAGACGTAGCCGTTGCCGGCCGGATCGAGCAGCCGGAAGGAGACCATGTCCGCGGCCTGTCCGGCCTCGCCCCAGCCCCAGCCGTAATCGAGCGAGAGCGAGAGCTTCGCCGGGTTGCTCACTTCGGGGAAAGATTTGGTGAGGGAACCGTCCGGCTTGTTGGCGGCAAATCGGGCGACGGGGCCGGGGTTCCTGGCGACGGAGTTGGGGTACGTGAACATGTCCCAATCGCCCGCGGCCTTCCAGTCCAGCGCGGCAAAGCTTCCCTTGGAGAAATCGGCGTCGATGAGCGTCTCGGCGCGGCACGTCGCCGTCGTGCGGAGCCACACGAGCGCGAATACGGCGGCCGTCACTCGAACGAGCGGAGCGAGTCTCATGCGGACGAGGGTACTCGTTCCGGGAGATCACGCCAGCGCCGCGGGGCGTCGATGGTCGAGACGCAAGGGCGCAGAGTCAGGCCTGCGAAGAAAACGTGGAATGATTGTGCAGGGTGGGATTACTCGAACCTCCGTGGTCGGCGGCGGGCGCCATGGCGGACGGAGAGGATGCGGACCACTCGATCCGGTTCAATGACGCGGTAAAAGACGAGGTGCGGGGCGACGACCATCGAGTGGACGTCGTACCCCAGTCGGCGGTCGTGCCGCTCTACTTTGAAGCGCGAGGGCATCGTCTTCAGGCTGTCGATTGCCGTCAGGATGCGGTCTATGACGATGGGTGCGTTCTGCGGCGAACGCTGGGCAATGTAGCCGAAGATCTCCTCGAGCTGTGCTCCGGCCTGCGGTGAAATGACGATCCGGTACGTGGCCAGCGGCGACGGGCTCATCGGCCGCCCTGTCCTGCACCGAAACGGGCCCGCGCGTCTGCCGCGAACTTGTCGAAATCGATGCCGTTGCCTCGCTCGATCTCCGCATCGGCCTCGGCCAGCGCGGCGATCGTCTCGTCATCGAGCGACGTCAGCTCCCGGTCGTCCATCAGGCGCGCCAGCGCCGCCTCTACCACATCGGCCGGCGACGCGAAACGCCCGGACTTGATTTCGTCCTCGACGAATTGTCGGAACTGCGGTTTGTTCAGGGTGATATCCATTCGGACAGGCCTCCGTTTGCTGGAGATTTTACTAAGGCCCGGGCCTCCGGGGAAAGGCTGACATCCGACGGTTCCGTTGAAACCGGATGCCGGCCGGCATCGGCCGCCTCCTCCCCCGCCCCCGGCGGTGTTTTACCGTCGAGTAGACAACTCACGTTCATGTCGCCCATGACGTTGACGGTCGTGCGGCAGCGGTCGAGGAACCAATCGACCGTGAGCAACATCGGGATGTAGACGTCGGGGAGGTGGACGGCGCGGAGGACCAGGAGCATCGTGACCGTGCCGGCCTCGGGGATGCCGGCGGCGCCGACGGAGGCGATGATCGACATGACGACGACCGTCAACTGCTGGCCGAGCGACAGGTCGCGGCCGACGAGCTGGGCGATGAACAGGGCGCTCATCGCCTCGTAGAGGGCGGTGCCGTCGTTGTTGAAGTTGCTGCCGACCAGCGCGCCCATCCGGGCGGATTCGTCCCGCAGGCCGACCTTGTCGCGCAGGCAGGCGTAGGTGACCGGCATCGTGGCGGATGA
>DATJGQ010001009.1:0-2441 GCA_035494815.1 Gemmataceae bacterium | reverse complement strand
TGAAACTGATGCTCGATTTCGTCCCCAACCACACGGCGCTCGACCATCCGTGGGTCGAGGACCACCCCGATTACTACATTCGCGGCACGGAACTCGACCTCGCCGGGGCGCCGCACAACTACACGTGGATCAAGCGTAAGCAAGGCGAGCTACTGCTTGCCCACGGCCGCGACCCGTATTTCCCCGGCTGGCCCGACACGCTTCAGCTCAATTACGCCAACCCCGCCACCCAAGACGCGATGATCCGCGAACTGGTCAAGATCGCCGGCCAGTGCGACGGCGTGCGCTGCGACATGGCGATGCTGGTGCTGCCCGACGTCTTCGAGCGCACCTGGGGGGTGCGGCCGGAGCCGTTCTGGCCGAAGGCGATCCAGCGGGTGCGCGAAAAGACCCCGGCCTTCTGCTTCATGGCCGAGGTGTATTGGGACCTGGAATGGACGCTGCAACAGCAAGGATTCGATTACACCTACGACAAGCGGCTCTACGACCGCCTCCGCGACGGTCACGCCCGGCCGGTGCGCGAACACTTGCACGCCGGAATCGACTATCAGAACAAGATGACGCGTTTCCTCGAGAACCACGACGAGCCGCGGGCCGCCGCGACGTTCGCCCCGGGAGTCCACGAAGCCGCGGCCGTCATTAGCTTTCTGACTCCCGGGCTCCGGTTTTTTCACCAAGGACAGTTCCGCGGCTGCAAGAAACGCATTTCGCCTCACCTCAGTCGTGGGCCGGACGAGCCGACCGATCCGACCATCGCGAAATTCTATGACCGCCTGCTCGCGGTGCTGCGGCACCCGGCCGTCCGCAGCGGCGCATGGCAGTTACTCGAATGTGTCCCCGCCTGGGACGGTAACTGGACGTGGGATTGTTTCTTGGCCTTCGCCTGGCAGGGCCCTGACGGCGAGCGGCTGCTCGTCACCGCGAATTACTCAGGGCATCAAAGCCAGTGCTATGTCCGACTGCCGTTCGCGGAACTCGCCGAGAGCCAATGGCGGCTTGCGGATCGACTCAGCGATGTGACGTACAATCGTGACGGCGGCGATCTGCAATCGCGCGGTCTCTATCTGGACGCGCCGGCCTGGCAAGCCTCTGTATTCTCGCTCACGCGGGCATGACCAAAGCGGAGCGCTGCGCCGAATCCAGGCCGGCGGCGGCCCAGCGGTCGATGGCCGCGGCGAGCAGCGGCCTCAGGTCGCGCGCGGTCAGATCGGTAACCGCCCCGCCGCCAGCCGGACCGCCGAGGGCCAACAGCGGCGAGCTGGTGCGGTGGATGACGATGCTGCCGCCGCCCAGGGCGGTCACCGGGTCCGCCCCGTCCGGGTCCCCCATCATGTTGTCGTAGACGACGCCGTTGCCCCTTCGAGGGCGCGGAGAAGCGTCGCCTGCGACCGGACGACCTCCGGGCGAAGTTCGAGGCCGTCCGCCGCGGCGAGCTGCTCGACGCGGGAGCGGCGGAGACGCTGCGGCGGGGTTTATGTCTGAGCCTTGATCGGTAGGACGCAACTTTATCCGACTGTCACCGTTTGGGGCGGCGCTTCCGCCTCGCGGCCACGATCGGGTTGCGCAAGATCAAAGACATAAGTCGCCGGGTCGACCTCGCGGGCCAAATCAACAAGTTGCGTATGGTGTGTGAAAAGGATGACCTGCGTCTGTCTAGCAAAGTCAGCCAAACAACGGAGTGTGGCCTGGGCACGGTCGTCGTCGAATTTGATCAACGCATCGTCGATAATGAGCGGCGCGGGCTCGCGTTCCCTTAGGTGCTGTTCGATACTTGCCAACCGCAAGGCGAGAAAAAACTGGTCACGCGTACCGTCCGACAGTCCTGTCCAGTGGACTCGGGCATCCGGTCGGGTCGCCGATGATCGAACTGCCTTGAGGGTGTCCACCCCCTCCTCGTAGTCGATTTCAATTCCCGAAAACGCGCCGTTCGTAAGTACCCGGAAGAAAGCGCCGGCCCGGTCGAGTAATGTAACTTGGTGCCGGGCGCGATAGCGGTCTTTGGCCTTGTCGAGAGCGGTTCTGGCAAGGCGAACGGCAGCATATTCTTTGATGTGCTCTTCAAGGTGTGCGGCGAGCGAAGCCGCCTGCTGTTTGGCCTCGGCCGCGGCATCGGACGCCTGGTGGTAGCCATCGAGAATCCGCTCTAACTCCTGTGCGGCGCGTTCCGCGTTCGAGACGTCTGTGTCTAGTTGATTGATTTTCCCGCCCAAGTCCCCGAGTTGCTGGTCCAGTTCCGCCCGTCCGGCCAACGCGGCAGCCTCGAATTGCCCCATCGGTTCACCCTGAGCGTGATGTGCCAGGGCTTCCTCGTACTCGCGGACAAGCTTCGCCGCTTCGGATCGCTCGCGTGCCCGCTGAACCGCACTCGGCAGAGCATCGATTGATACTCGCGCCTCCTCGGCCAGGGCTTGAAGGGCGCCCCGGGCCTCCGCCAAACTTTT
>DATJGQ010001008.1:0-3153 GCA_035494815.1 Gemmataceae bacterium | reverse complement strand
TGGATCAGCCTGATCTACATCGCCGGCCTCGTCGTCATCTGGTTCTGCCCGGAAACCAAGGGCCGGCCGCTGCCGGAATAGCACCATCATCGTCAGCACCAAAACGCCCGATGCGCCGGCGGTCCGGAAGCCAGTTGTTGGCGGATTTCATGGCAGGTTGATCAGCGACAGTTTGTACGCCCCCGTGCTCCCGGCGCCATTGTCGCCGGCGCCCGTAAGGGGGTTATACGACCTGTTCTGGTTGTTCGACACCCCGACGTAGAAGGTCCCGGCGGCATTGAAGGTAAAGGAAAGAAAGCTGTCGGGGCCCGCGGTTTCGCCCGGCGCCGCGGCGTCATCGTTGCTCGCGATGGGCTGGCCGGCGGCGTTGAACAGGCGGAGCAGCGAGTTGAGCGACGAGCCGCTGGCGCGGTCCACGTCGAAGCCGACCCGCTGGCCGGAGTGCACGGTGAAGCGCACGAGATTCATGTCGGTCACGTTGGCGATCGCGGCGTTCACCGAGCCGCCGACGCTGATCTGGCTGGCGGCCCGTTGATTCACTTCGGAGATCGAGTCGTCGGCGTCGGCGAAGGTCGTGCCGAACCGCCGGACGACCGTCTGCTGGTTGGCCACGGTCACGTCGAAGAAACCGGCGGCCGGGTTGGTGTGCGTGAACCCGGCGGGCAGGACGTCGCGGACGCGGTACGTGCCGGGCGCGATGCCGTTGAAGGCGTAGTTCCCGCCGCCATCGGTGGTCGTGCGCGGCTCGTTGGCATCGAGGACGCCGTTCCTGTTCAAGTCGAGGAAGACGGTTCGCCCGACGAGGTCCGGCTCGGTGGGGTGCTGCACGTCGCGCGTGCCGTCGCCGTCGAAGTCGAAAAAGACCGATCCGGTGATCCGGGTCTGTGCGGATTGGATGACCGCCGGGGCGTTGCCGAAGTCGATGCCGCCGGCCGTTTGCCTGGCGCCGACGGTGACCGAGTACTGCCCGGGCGTGGCGAGCGGCAGGGACGGCAACTGCCCAATGGGCGGGATCTCCCGAACCCGATAGGTGCCCGGCGCGATGGGGAGCTTGTAGTTTCCGCTGGCGTCGCTCAGGACGCTTCGCTCGGTGGCCGAATCGAACACGTTATTGTTGTTTGCGTCGACGAAGACGCGGACGCTCGCCTGGCCGGCCTCGTTTGCGTCTTTGACGCCGTCGCGGTCCGTGTCGGCAAAGACGTTGCCGGCGATCGTGCCCAGGCCGCTGGTCGGCGTACCGAGGTATCGGGCGATGGCGAAGTTGCGTCCACCCTTGACGGACGTGGTGAAACCGACCTGTACGATCTTCCCGTCCGGACCGACGGTCAGGGCGCCGGCCACGTTGCGATCGGCGGTCGAACCGAAGTCGACGTCGTTCTCGAGGCTCCCGCCGACTTGAGCGACATAGAAACGCTCCGGCGTCTGACCGCTCGCGATGCTGGTGCCGCCGAGGACCAGCGAGTCGGTCGGGGTGTCGGCCAGCCCGTTGGCGCTGGTCTTCCCGCTGGTGGAAGCGGTGCCGACGACCCTGCCGTTGTTGTCGAAGGACACGGTGCCGCCGAGGCGCGTCAGGTTGCTGGCCTGGGACGCGAACCCGACGCGGATCTCCCCGCTAGGTCGGACCGCCAGCGAACCGACGTCGCTCGACAGCGCGGTGCCGGTGCTGAAGACCGATTGGCCGTTGACGCCGAAGCTGCGATCGGGTTGTCCGCTGGGGAGAAAGCGCTCGACGCCGACGTTCTGCTTGATGCCGTTCCCACCCACGTTCCCGGCGACGACGATGTTCCCGACGTTGTCGAGCGCAATCGCGGTCGCGACGTCCTGGCCACCGAAATCGGCCGTCGCCAGACCCTCCAGGGACGGGTCGACCGAACTGAAAATCACCACACCCACCAACGGGTCGCCGAACGTCGTATCAATTGCGCCGCCGCTGGTCACGCGCAGGAGGGCCCAATTGTTCGCCAGGCCTCCGGCGGCGAGGAGATTGCCGTCGGGCTGGAGAACGATCGCGCTCAGCCGGCTGGGCTCGGTGCCGGCGAGGAAGCGGGTCGTTAGCACGCCCAACTTGCCATAATTCGCGTCGGTCGTGCCGTCCTTGTTCAGGCGGAGGAAGGACCATTGCGAGAGATTGAACCCGACGCCGGAGTCGGTCGAATTGCCGGCGAGGATGATCTTGCCGTCCTTCTGGATCGCGATCGCGGCCGCGCCGCTGCCGCCGCCCAGGTCCACCACGCGGGTGAACTTCCCCGCGACGCCGAACTTGTCGCCCGGCGTGGTGTCCTTGAGCGAACCATCATCGAGCGAACCGTCGGGGTTGTAGCGGACCGCGGCGAAGGCGGTCTTCCGAACGCCGTTGACGGTGACCTGTGCCTCGCCGGCGACGACGATCTTCCCGTCGGCCTGGACGGCAACCGCGTGGGCGACGTCATCGGCGCCGGCGAAATCGGTGACGACCTTGCCGTCGCCGCTGAAGGAGAGATCCAGGTCCGTCGGGTTCCCCGCCAGCAGCCTGCGGGGTTCGAGCGGCTCGCAGCGGGTGACCGGCGGAGCGACGATGACGGATGGACGGGTCTTGCGAAACATGAGGACTTCCTTTTTCCACGGACCGGGTTGCGCATCTTCCCGCACCATGGTTATCGAGACGCCCCCCTGGCCTGGCCCGGCCGCGCCGTCGCGGAAAGGGCACGCGACGGCGACCGGCCGGGCGGAAAGAATCACTGCGGTCACGCGCGGGTGGCGTGCGTGACGCGGTTTCGGCGAATCACTGGGTGAGGGTGTCGTTGCCGGGCGCGCCGTTGAGGATGTCGTTGCCCGGGCCGCCGATCAGGACGTCGTCGCCAGGGCCGCCGATAAGGGTGTCGTCGCCGGCGTTGCCAACCAGCGTGTCGTTGCCGTCGCCGCCGAGCAGCCGGTCGTTGCCGTCGCCGCCGGTGATCGTGTCGTTGCCGGCGCCACCATCGATGGTGAGCTGGATCAACGTGGACAACCCGTTCGATGCCGTGATCGTGTCGTCGCCGCCGTTGGCGTTGAGGACGAGCTTCTCGCTGGTGCCGATGTCGATCGTGAACGGGGCCGGGCTGACCCGGTCGAACCGGACGCGGGTGCCGTTCGGGGTGACCGTGAAGGCCTCCGCCCCGTTCCCGCCGTTCACCT
>DATJGQ010001007.1:0-3673 GCA_035494815.1 Gemmataceae bacterium | reverse complement strand
CTGCCGGCCCCCGCGCCGAGACGCATGCCCGCGCCGGTGTGGCGGTGGGCGATGGCCGCGGCGGCGGTCGTGCTGCTCGCGGTCGGCCTGTTGCGGCCGTGGCGGCAGCAGAGCCGCGAGCTTCTCACGGACGACGCGTTGCAGCAGGTCCAGGCCGCCGAGGCAGCGTACGCGCGGTCGATCGAGAAGCTGTCGAAAGTCGCCGGACCCGGGCTGGAGCAATCGCCGGCGCCGCTGGCGAGCGCCTATCGCGAGAAGCTGCTGTTGCTCGACTCTGAAATCGCGGAGATCAAGGCTGCGTCGGAGGGGAATCGTTACAGCGCCTACGTGCAGACGCAGTTGGCTTCGCTCTATCGAGAGAAGCAGAAAACATTACAGGAATGGCTGGAATATGCGAAGCGCAATCACACTCTTACTAATTAGCTCCTGCGCGACGGCGGCGTTCGCGCGCGAAGAAGTCAAGCGCGACTTCTCCCGGACCGCGCCGCTGCCCGCGGGCCGTCAGCTCCGGATCGAGCATAGGCACGGCCGGGTTAGCGTCAAGACCCATAATCGTCCCGAGGTCCAGATCGCCGCAGTGATTCGCTGCTCGGCGCCGACGGCGAACGAGGCGCGCGGGTGCGCCGACCGGATCCAAGTCATCGTCCAAGAATCGGCGTCGGGAGTGTCGGTCCGCACGGAGTTCCCGCAGAATCTGCGGAACGTCGGCTTCTCCGTCGAGTGCGACATCACGATGCCGGACACGTCTCCGCTCGATCTGCGGAACCAATTCGGTTCGGTGGATGTCTCGAGCCTGCACGCCAACGCGACCATACGGAACGGCAATGGCCCGGTCGCGTTCCTGGCGGGAAAAGGACAGCACCGCATCGAGAACAGCTTCGGCAACACCGAGGTGCGCAACAACGACGGCGACGTCACGATCGTAAACGGGAATGGCAGCGTGCTCGCCACCGACATCACGGGCGCGCTGGACATCACCAATCGCTTCGCGAGCATTCGCGTGGCCAACGCCGGCCGCAGCCTCACGATCCACAGCAACAACGGCAACATCGAGGCGGACAACATCGGCGGCATCGCGAACATCAGCAACACGTTCGGGCGCGTCGCGGTCAACGACGCCAAGTCCGACCTCCTGGTGCAGAACCAAAACGGGGACGTGGCGGTGAACGGCGTTGCCGGCAATGCCGGCTTGAATACGACGTTCGCGGCGATCACCTTCACGAAGATCGGCAAGGGGCTGACGGTCCACGCGCAGAACGCCCAGATTCGAGGCGACGGCGTCGGGGAATCCGCGGCGGTCGAAACGACGTTCGGCGCTGTGGATCTGCGGAATGTCCGCGGCGGCGCCAAGGTGACGACCGGCAACAGCCCGGTCAAGCTGGCGACGATTGGGGGCGAGGTGTACACCAGAAGCTCGTTTGCGGCCGTGACGATTACCGACTCGCCGGGACCGGTGACAGTGGAAGCGCAGAACGGCCCGGTGGTCGTGGAGGCCAAGAACGCCGGTGCGTGCAAGCCCATGTCGCTGCGGACCACGTTCGGGCTAATCCGCGCGACGATCCCGGCCGGAATCGGGTACAACCTGTCCGCGCAGACGACGTTCGGCCGCATTCACGCGGGACCGGGCGTGCAGATCGCGGTGACCGGCGATATCTCGCCGAACAACCTCAGCGGGAAGATCGGGGCGGGCGGCTGCGATCTGCGGCTGACGGCCCAGAACTCGAACATCGACATCTTGAGCCGGTAACCCCGTACCCGCACAGTGACCCATTCGGTGTAGACTCTCTGTCAAGGAGGGAGTCCGTGACCCGTTTCCGCCTTCTCGTCGTCTTCACGACCCTGCTCGCCGGAGCCCTGTTCGTCTCCCGCTCCGACGCCACCCCCGAGACCATCCGCCTCATCGCTCCCGGCGTTTGGTTCCGCGAGGGCGATCTCGACCAGGGCCACTGCAACAACGTCATCATCGAGATGAAGGACTACCTCATCGTCGTCGACGCCAACTTCCCAAGCGGCGCGCGGGGCGCCATGGCCGACGCCAAACGCATCTCGCCCAAACCCGTGAAGTACGTATTCGACACCCACCACCACGGCGACCACCTCTACGGCAACACGATCTGGACCCAGGCCGGCGCGACCTCCCTTGCCTTCTCCGGCGTCTCCCAGGAGATCAAACGCGTCGAGCCCGACCGCTGGAACTCGACTGCGAAGCAGCGCAAAGACGTCGCCGAGCTAAACCTGAACGGCCCCGAGCCGCCCAAGCAGGAGATCAACGAAGCCCTCTTCGTCCTCAACGACGGCAACCGCAAGGTCGAGTTTCGCCACTTCGGCTGGGCCCACACCCGCGGCGACGGTTTCGTCTACCTGCCGAAGGAACAGGTTCTCTGCACCGGCGACGCCGTCGTCAACGGCCCCTACAATGCCACCATGGACGCGAACATCGCCAACTGGCCGACCGTCCTCCAAGCCGCCGGCAAGCTAAAGGTCAAACAGGTCCTCCCCGGCCACGGCCAACCCGCCGCTCGCGACCTCATCGAGGGCCAGGCCCAGTTCTTCACCGAGCTCCACAAAGCCGTCAAGTCCGGAGTCGATCAAAGCAAGACGCTCGAAGACGTCCAGGCATCCGTAAAGCTCCCGGACGCGGTGGGAAACTGGGTAGGCAACGGTCTGAAGAACCAGATCCGAGACGCCTACACGCAAATCAAGAAGTAAGGAGTCAGAAGACAGAATGGCGGGCGGTCCGCCGCCGAAGGCGGCATTCTGAGTCCTGACTCCTGACTCCTGACTCCTGACTTCTGACTCCTAGCTCCTAACTTCTAGCTCCTTCGCCCCAAATCCATCCACCCCCCAAAACCGTATATACTCCCGAGGATGACCAGACCCCGGCTTCTCCCGCTCGCCCTCGCGGCAGGCGCGCTCTTCTGCCGAGGGGGCGACGACGTCCAGCAGCGGATCGTGGGCCGCGCATTCGGACCCACGCCGCTGCTCGCCGACGTCCAGGAGCTCTGCGACCGCATCGGCGGACGCCCGACCGGATCGCCCGCCTGCGAGCGCGCCATCGATTGGGCCGTCGCCAAGTTTAAGGCGACTGGGGCCGACAGTGTCGTCACCGAGACCTTCACCGTCCCGCGCGCCTGGACCGCCGGGACGACCGAGGCCGAGTGCCTCGCGCCCGAGAAGTTCGCCATCCGTCTGACGCCCGCGCCCTACAGCGTGGCGACGAACGGCGTCCTTGAAGCCCCATTGGTCGACGCCGGGGACGGCGCGCCGGAGGACTTTGCGAAGCTCGGCGACCGCGCCCGCGGGGCCATAGCCCTGATCACATCCAAGGAAATGAAGTCGCTCGACGATCTATTCGCCGAGTACATGAAGTCCCCCGCGATGCTCGTGGCGGCCCGCAAAGCCCGGGTCGCAGCCCTCCTGCTTCAATCGACCCGCCCGCGCGGCCTCCTCTATCGACACCCGCTCACCCTGGCCAACGAACCGATGGCGCTCCCGTCCGCCGTGATCTCGCGTGAGCACGGCGCGCGTCTCGCCCGCCTCGCCGCTCAAGGGACCGTTCGCGTCCGCCTGCGCCTCGACAACACCTCCGGCGGCCCGTTCGAATCGCGCAATGTCGTCGCCGAGATCCGCGGGCGCGAGCGCCCCGACGAAGTCGTGGTCCTCGGCGCCCATC
>DATJGQ010001006.1:0-5140 GCA_035494815.1 Gemmataceae bacterium | reverse complement strand
CCGGCGGGACATGATGAAGGAAGCGTGCGAGAAGGCGATCAAACTTGAGCCCGGGCTGTACTGGGCCCACCTCGGATTGGGCGCGATCAACATCGAACTCGAAAAGTGGACCGACGCCGCCGCCGCCCTGGAGCCCATCCGAACGCAAGTCGTTCAGAGCCCGTTCGCCTGCCGACTGTACGTGAAGGCCCTCTGCGAATGCGGGGCGTACGGGATCGTCGACCAGATGCTCAGCGAGATGAAGGCGGAGCAACGGTCGCTCGACGTGCTGGTCGAGGCCGCCAGGGGGTTACAGCTCGCCGCCCGGTATGAGGACGCGATCCGTTGGGCCCGGCAAGCGCTCGATCGGGACGAGTTCAACACCGGCGCCATGAACATCATGGCCGACAGCCTCGCCAAACTGGCTGAGAACGGCGAGACCGGCTGGCACCGGGACACGGCGCACGAGGCGATCAAATACTACCGGCGGGTCCAGCAACAGCGGCCTAAGGACCTCGTCCTCGCCAACAATATCGCCTGGCTGGAGGTGAAGGCGCTCGGTTTACCGAACGACGCGGAACAATCCGCCGCGCCCCTACGGGAGGTTCAGGACACCTCCGCGTTCCCGCCCGGGTTTCTCGAGACGCTCGGCGTGATCGAAGTGGAGCGGGGGCGGTGCGACGAGGGCCGAAAGTATCTGGAACGGGCGGCCGCGTCCGGCGAGAAGGCGAGCTATTTTTACCACCTGGCGTTGGCTTACCACGGGCTCGACCTCCAGGACAGGGCCAAGGAGGCGCTGTTTCAGGCGTCCCGGCTGCCGAAGTCGCCGCGGGAACACGCGGAATATCTGGAGGTCGCGAAGAGGATCGAGAAGGGGCGGTAACAAAGACTCGCCGGCCGGCGAAACGACGTCACGCGTCCAGCAGCAACAGCAGCGGGTTCTCCAGCATCTGTGCGACGCGCCGTGTGAACCGCGCCCCGTCCGCCCCGTCGATGACGCGGTGGTCGTAGGACAGCGACAGCGGCAATATCAACCGCGGCACAACCTGCCCGTCGCGGACCGCCGGCTCTTGTCGGGCCCGCGACAGACCTAGGATCGCCACCTCCGGCCAATTGACGATCGGCGTGAACGCGGTCCCGCCGATGCCGCCGAGGTTGGTGATCGTGAACGTCCCGCCTTTCAACTCCTCCAGCCCGAGCTTTCGCTGCCGGGCCCGCTCGGCCACGTCCGCCAGAGCCGTGGCCAGCTCGCGAACGCTCTTCTTGTCCACGTCGCGGATGACCGGGACGAGCAGCCCGCGGTCGGTATCGACGGCGACGCCGACGTGGACGTAGTGCTTTCTGATCAGTTTTTGGGACGCGACGTCGAGGCTCGCGTTGAAGTGCGGGAACTCTTTGAGCGCGACCGCCACCGCCTTGAGCGCGAACGCGGTGACGGTCAGCTTCGGGCCCTTACTCTCGTGCGAGCGGCGGAAGGCATCCAACTCCGTGATGTCGGCCACGTCGTGCTGTGTGACGTGCGGCACCTGTGCCCAGGCGACGCTCATCGCCTCGGCGGTTTTGCGGCGGACGAGTTCGAGCGGCTGGGCTTCGACTTTTCCCCATTTCGTGAAATCGGGGAGGGGCGGGGCGACGGCGGCCCCGGCGGGCGACGTGATCGCGCCGCGGCGGGCGAACGAGATGACGTCATCCTGAGTGACGCGGCCCCGCGGCCCGGACCCGGTCACCGACTCGAGATCAACGCCGAGCTTACGGGCCAATCGCCGCGTCGCCGGCCCGGCGGGGATGCGATTGTCTCGGTGAGTCGTTCGAGGCCCGCCATGTTCGCCGTTGCCCGAGTGGGCGACGGCCGCCGCGGTCCGCCGGGCGTGCTCGGCCGGCTCGACGAGATCCGGTTCGGCCTGTTTCGTGGGCTTTTCGGCCTGTTTCTCGGCCTTCGCCGCCTTCTCGCCTTTGGCCGATTTTTCGGTCGGGGCGGCGGCCGCCCCGGTATCCACCCGGATCAGCGGCTGGCCGACTTTGACGACGTCGCCTTTTTTCACGAGCACGTCGCTGACTTTGCCGGTCTGGTCCGAGGTGATTTCGAGCGTGCTCTTCTCGGCCTCGATGACGGCGACGACGTCTCCCGCCTTGACCGCGTCGCCGGCCTTGACGCGGATTTCCAGAACGCCGCCTTCGGTGACGTTCTCGCTCAAGGGCGGCAGTTTGACGTCGGTCGCCATGAATTGCTCCGCGGTCGTTAGGTGGTTAGGTGGTTGAAGACAAAACCACAAACCACCTAACGACCTAACCACCCAACCACCTAATTACGCCCGCACCGGGTCGGCCTTCTCCGGGTCGATGCCGAGGTCTTTGACCGCCTTGGACACCTCGGCCGGCTTTAACTCGCCCTGCCGCATCAGACGAGCCAACGCCGCGAGCGTGATGCACTCGGCGTCGACTTCGAAGTGCCGCCGAAGGTCCGCGCGGTCGTCGCTGCGGCCGAAGCCGTCCGTCCCCATCGCGTCGAGCCCGCCGGGGACCCACTTGTCGATGAGTTCGGGCAACGCCTTCATATAATCGCTGGCGGCGACATACACGCCTTTTTCGTTCGCCAGCAGTTCCTCCAGGTAACTCTTCCGGCGCTTTTCGGCGGGGTGCAACAGGTTCCAGCGTTCACACGCCAGGGCGTCGCGGCGGAGTTCCTTGTAACTGGTCACGCTCCAGACGTCGGCGGCCACCCCGTAGTTCTCCGCGAGCAGCTCCTGTGCCCGCAGGCACTGATTCAGGATCACGCCGCTGCCGAGCAGATGCACCTTCGTCAATTTGGACTTGATGCTCGCCGGCTTGAACTTGTACATGCCCTTCAGGATGCCGTCGGCGGCGCCTTCGGGCATCGGCGGCATGGCGTAGTTTTCGTTGTAAAGCGTCAGATAATAGAAGACGTCCTCGCCCTGTTCGTACATGCGGCGGATGCCGTCCTGCACGATGACCGCGATCTCATAAGCGAACGCCGGGTCGTAGGCGAGAAGGTTCGGGATGGTGGCCGCGAGAACGTGGCTGTGGCCGTCCTGGTGTTGCAGGCCCTCGCCGTTGAGGGTCGTGCGGCCCGCGGTCGCCCCCAGCATGAACCCGCGGCACCGCATGTCGCCGGCGGCCCACGCCAGATCGCCGATCCGCTGGAAGCCGAACATCGAGTAGTAGATGAAGAACGGGATCATCGGCACCCCGTGCGTCGCGTAGCTCGTGCCCGCGGCGATGAACGAGCACATCGAGCCCGCCTCGGTGATCCCCTCCTCGAGAATCTGCCCGTCCTTCGCCTCGCGGTATGACGCCTGGAACTTCGAATCGACCGGCTCGTACAGTTGCCCTACGCTCGAATAGATGCCGTACGGCTTGAACAGCGGGTCCATGCCGAACGTGCGGGCCTCGTCCGGGATGATCGGGACGATGTGCCGGCCGATTTCCGGATGCTTGAGCAATACGTCGTGGAGCATCACGACGAACGCGACCGTCGTGGACGGCTCGCTCTGGCCGCTGCCGGCAAAATACTTCTGGAACGCCTCGCGCGGCGGGGCCTTGAGCGGCGGGGCGTCGGCCGTCCGCACCGGCAGCGACCCGCCCAATTCGTGCCGCCGCTTTTTCAGGTACTGCATCTCCGGGCTGTTCTCGGGCGGCTTGTAAAAGCTGATGTCGGCGATCTGCTCGTCCGGGATGGGCAGGTGAAAGCGGTCGCGGAAGGTCTTGAGCGCCTCGACCGTCATCTTCTTCTGCTGGTGCGTGGTGTTGCGGGCCTCGCCGGCCTCACCAAGGCCATAGCCTTTGATGGTGTGGGCGAGGATGACCGTCGGTGAGCCGCGGTGCTCGACCGCCGCCTTGTAGGCCGCATAGACCTTGAGCGGGTCGTGCCCGCCGCGGGACAGTTTCTTGATCTCGTAGTCGGACAGGTCGGCGACCAGTTGTCGGAGCTCCGGATACTTGCCGAAAAAGTTCTTGCGGATATAAGCGCCCGATTCGACGGCGTACTTCTGCATCTCGCCGTCCACGACTTCGCCCATCCGTTTGACCAAGAGGCCGGTCGTGTCCCTGGCGAGCAGCGGGTCCCAGTCGCTGCCCCAGACGACTTTGATGACGTTCCAGCCGGCGCCGCGGAAGGCGGCCTCGAGTTCCTGAATGACCTTGCCGTTACCGCGGACCGGGCCGTCGAGCCGCTGCAGGTTGCAGTTGATGACGAAGGTCAGGTTGTCGAGCAACTCGCGGCTGGCGAGCGTCAGCGCGCCGAGCGTTTCCGGCTCGTCGCACTCGCCGTCGCCGACGAAACACCAGACGTGCCGCTCGTTGTGCGGGATCAGGCCGCGGTTTTCGAGGTAGCGGTTGAAGCGGGCCTGGTAGATCGCCATGATCGGCCCGAGGCCCATGGATACGGTCGGGAACTGCCAGAACCCGGGCATCAGCCACGGGTGCGGATAACTCGACAGGCCGCCGCCGGGGGCCAGTTCCTTGCGGAAATTCTCCAACTGTTTCTTCGAGAGCCGGCCTTCGAGGAACGCGCGGGCGTAGATGCCGGGCGACGCGTGGCCCTGGATGTAGAGCAGGTCGGCACCGCCCTCGGCTTTCGGCCCCTTGAAGAAGTGGTTGAAGCCGATTTCGTAAAGGGTCGCGGCGGATGCGTAGGTGGAGATATGCCCGCCGTTGTGCCCGCGCGCGACCATCGCCATCGCGTTCCAGCGAGTCAGGCTCTTGATCCGATGTTCGAGCTTGCGGTTGCCGGGGAAATCGGGCTGCTCGTCGGCCGGAATCGTGTTGACGTAGGGGGTATTAAATCGGGCGGGCACGCCGAGACCGCGGCGGAGCGCTGCGAGTTGCAACTGGGCGAGGACGTAATTGGCTCGCTCCTCGCCTGCCGATTCAATCAGGCCGTCGAGGGCGTCGAGCCAGTCCTGCGTCTCGGCGGGGTCGTCGTCCTCGGGGGTATTGACCGGCCGGGTCGACCGTTCGATCTGTTCATCCTCAACGACCGCGTGGGTCGGCATAACCCCTCTCCTCCGTATCACTTGCCGCGGGACCAGCGCGCACGAGTCCGCCTCGGTTCCGTGTAGTTTATGCTAAGGATTCCACGATCGAAGGCGAGCGGGGTCGCGTCAGCGCCCCGAGGACTCCCAAGGGTCATTGACTTTTGGGA
>DATJGQ010001005.1:0-3354 GCA_035494815.1 Gemmataceae bacterium | reverse complement strand
AACTCAAATGGTCTAATCGAGTCGGTGATCATGCTCACGCCACAACCGCCCCGGCCGAACCGCAGCCGCCTTATGGCTCGGTGGCTCGGGCGCAACTGGGCGCGACTGCGTTACGCCGTCCGCATCGAACCCACCTGGCTCGAACTCAACGAAGCCCATATCAGCGTCCGTGACTTGCCGGCCAGTTTCGACGGTTTTCGCATCGTTCAGCTCTCCGACTTGCATTGCTCCCACAAGGTCACGCCGGAGTTCATCGGCGAGGCGGTCGACCTGGCAATGGCCCAGGAGCCGGATCTGATTGTGTTGACCGGCGATTTCGTTCATAAGGGCTTTCGCCATGTCCCCGCCGCCGCGGCGAGCGTCGCCCGGCTCACGGCCCCGCACGGCGTTTACGCGGTCCTCGGAAATCACGACCATTCCATCCGCAGCACGCTCGGCATTCCCCGCTACCGCCACTTGCACCGGGCCGTGGCCGAGGCGCTCGCCGGGCACGGCATCCGCGTGTTGAGGAACGAGACGGTCACCCTCGCCCGCGACGGGGCGGAAGTGTACCTCACCGGCCTGGACGACCTCTGGAGCCGGCGGTGCGACCCCAACACGGCGATGTGCGGCCTCGATCCCGCGCGGCCAAGGGTCGTACTCGCGCATAACCCGCAAACGGTCGAGCGGCTCAACGGCCATCGCTGCGATTTGATGCTCAGTGGCCATACGCACGGCGGGCAAGTCGATTGGCCGGGACTGGGCCGGGTCACCCTTGGCAAGAAGGCCCGCCGATTTGCCGCAGGGCTGTACCGGCTAGAGGACACGCACCTGTACGTCAATAAGGGGGTCGGGTTCGGATTCAAGTTTCGGTTCAATGTTCGCCCGGAAGTCGCAGTGCTGACGCTCTGCGTCGAGTGAGATCGGACTTCCTGCCGGTAGCCTCTTTGCAACGAGAATGCGGCGAGCTTATAATCTGGATAGGAACCAGCAGCCGGCTATGTGAGAGACATCGCGATGCCACAGCCGAGCAAACGCACTGCGGAAGGGTCAGAGGCGCCGCCCGTCAGCCTCGCCCGACTCGCCGAGCAGACCCAACTCGATTTCGAGCTCGATTTCTTCGCCAGCGTGCTCAGCCGGCATGGCGAATACATCGACGTGCTGCGGGCGCACGGCAACAACCTGACGCTGAAGGGCCGCTATGCCGACGGCCTGGAGCTGGATAAACGCCTGATCCAGCTGCGGCCGCACGACGCCTTGGCCCACTACAACCTCGCCTGTAGTTATTCGCTGCTTCAGAAGCCCGATCTGGCGCTGAAAACGTTGCGTCGGGCGGTGGAGCTGGGTTACCGCGACTTCCGCTACATGCGCGAAGACAAGGACCTGGCCGCGATCCGCCACGACCCGCGGTTCCGGCAACTGCTCCGCGAATTCGAGCACCGCTGAGCGGCGGCGGCCGGATTTTCGGCCCCGATCTCATCCGTGCCCTAAGTTAGAGTGTCTTTGCACTCCGCGACGGGGCACGTTCCATGCTCGCACTGAGTCTTCTTCTGCTCGCCGCCGGGCAGCCGGATCTGGCCGCATCTGCCGCGCCGGTGGCCGAATTCGCCCTCCCTGACTCACGGGGGACGACCGTCCGTCTCGCCGACCTCCGCGAGCGGGAACTGATCGTCGTCGTGTTTCTCGGGGCGGACTGCCCGCTCGCCCGGCTGTATGGCCCGCGGCTGGCAGAACTGGCCCGTACCTACGATCGCCGCGGCGTCGCCTTCCTCGGCATCGACGCCAACGCCTCCGAGACGCCGGTCGCGATCGCGCGCTACGCGACCGATCATCGACTGCCGTTCCCGGTATTGATCGACGCCGATCACGCGGTCGCCGACCAATTCGGCGCCGAGCGAACGCCGGAGGCGTTCGTCCTCGACCGCGAGCGCCGGGTCCGCTACCGCGGGCGGATCGACGGACAATACACTCCCGGGCTCCAGCGCCCGCAGAATCCACGGGCCGATCTCGCGATGGCGATCGAAGACCTGCTCGCCGGCCGCGCGGTCGCCGTCCCGGCGACGGAGGTGACCGGTTGCGTCATCGATCGTGGCTCGCCGGAGAAGAAAGCGACGTCAGCGGCTACTTACACGCGCGACGTCGCCCCGATCCTGCAGCGGCGATGCCAGTCCTGTCACCGGCCTGGAGAAGTGGCGCCATTCTCGTTGCTGACGTATCGCCAGGCGGCCGGCCGCGCCGCAACGATCCGCGAGGTCGTCGCCGATGGGCGGATGCCGCCGTGGCACGCCGACCCGCGGCACGGCCGGTTTGCCAATGACCCGACCTTGAGCGACACCGAGAAATGGACCATCGTCGGCTGGATCGACGCCGGCTGTCCGGAGGGTGCCGCGGCCGACCTGCCGCCGCCGGTGAGATTCCCCGAGGGTTGGTCGATCAAGCCGGACCGCGTGATTCCGATCCCGGCACCGTTCGCCGTTCCGGCCGAAGGGCTGGTCGATTACCAGTACTTCAGCGTGGACCCCGGCTTTACGACGGACGTGTGGGTGCAGGCCGCCGAGATCCGGCCGGGCAACCGGGCGGTCGTGCATCACTGCAGCGTGTTTCTCCAGCGCCCGGAGCAGGTCCGCGACAAAGCGATGAACCTTCAGGGCGAGCTGGGCTCGTTCTGCCTCGCCGCTTACGCGCCGGGGACGCCGCCCCTGCGACTGCCCGCGGAGACGGCGAAGTGCATTCCGGCCGGCATGCGAATGTTGTTCGTCGTCCACTACACGCCGACGGGCAAACCGGAAATGGATGAAACGAAGATCGGGCTCGTCTTCGCCGACGCGAAAGCGGTCCGCAAGGAAGTAGCGACGCGGCTGATCGAGGACGTGACGTTCGCGATCCCGCCGGGCGCCGCCGACTTCCGATTGGTGCGCGGCGAGCGCGTGCGGCACGACGTGCTGCTCCTCGCGCTCTTCCCGCACATGCACCTGCGCGGCAAGTCCTTCCGGTACGAGGCGGTTTATCCGGACGGCGACTCCGAAATCCTGCTCGACGTGCCGCGTTATGATTTCGCCTGGCAGAACCGCTATGAGTTGCAGGAGCCGAAACGTCTTCCGCGCGGCACGGAAATCCGCTGCACGGCGGTATACGACAACTCGTCCGCCAACCCCGCCAATCCGGACCCGACGGCGACCGTGCGTGCCGGCCTGCAGAACACCGACGAGATGTTTAACGGGTATTGCGAATTGGTGTTGGCGGATGAGGATCGGACACGAAACGAGACTCGGTCGGCGCGATCATGGGTCATATTTGCGGCCGTCGCTGCGATCGGCCTGTTGCTCGTCCGGGTCGCCCGGCGGCCTTCGGTTTCGTAGGGTGGGTCGAGGGAGC
>DATJGQ010001004.1:0-2053 GCA_035494815.1 Gemmataceae bacterium | reverse complement strand
CGCCCGACAGCACAATCTCAAAAACATCACGGTCCGTTTCCCGCTCGGGACGTTGATCGCCGTTACCGGCGTCAGCGGCTCGGGGAAAAGCTCGCTCGTCCACGAGGTGCTCTACAACACGCTCGCCCGCCGCCTGCACCGCGCCCGCACGACCGGCGCCGCCCACGACGACATCCTCGGCCTGGAGCAGATCGACAAGATCATCAACGTCGACCAGGACCCGATCGGCAACGCCCCCAGTTCCAACCCGGCGACTTACACCGGGCTGTTCGATCTAGTCCGGCAGTTGTTCGCGCAACTGCCCGAGTCCAAGGTCCGCGGCTACCAGCCGCGGCGGTTTAGCTTCAACAAGCCGGGCGGCCGGTGCGAGGCGTGTGAGGGCAACGGGCAGAAGAAGATCGAGATGCACTTCCTGCCGGACGTCTGGGTGGAATGCGACGTCTGCCACGGCAAGCGCTACAATCCCGAGACATTGGCGGTCACGTACAAGGGCAAGTCGATCGCCGACATGCTGGACATGCGCGTGAGCGAGGCGCTGGAATTGTTCGCGAACATTCCGAAGATTCGCCGGGCGTTGCAGACGCTCGCCGACGTGGGTCTCGATTACGTCGCCCTCGGCCAGCCGGCGCCGACGCTCTCCGGCGGCGAGGCGCAGCGCGTCAAGCTCGCCGCCGAACTTGCGCGGCCACAGACGGGACGGACGCTGTACCTGCTGGATGAGCCGACGACCGGTTTGCACTTCGACGACGTCCGCAAGCTGCTCGACGTGCTCAACCGGCTGGTCGATGCCGGTAACACGGTGATCGTCGTCGAGCACAACCTCGACGTCATCAAGTCGGCCGATTGGGTAATCGACCTCGGCCCGGAAGCGGGTGACGCCGGCGGCCGCGTCGTCGCCGAGGGGCCGCCGGAGACGGTCGCCGACACGCCGGGGTCGCACACGGGGGAGGTTCTTAAGCCCATCCTCACTGCGGGGCCGCATGCCAAGCGCGCGAGATTCGATCCTTCGGCCGCCGCGGCGACGAACGACGGCGACGTCGACCTGGACGACGTCGGCAAGGACGCACAGCTACCCTGGGAGACTGACGGGCAGCGCTGGCACACCGAATCGCGCATCACAACGAAAGGTAAACCGGCCCGTTGGGAGGGCGCGATTCTCCCCTGGCTGGAAACCGAAATCCGCAAGCTCGGCGACTTCGGGCCGACGAACTGGAATCACCGCAGCGTCGTTGAAATTCCGGCGACGACGAAGAGCCAGGGCTGGTTCCTGCACGCGATGACGGGGCAGGAATGGCTCGTGCCGCTGGTGTTCCGAGTCGGCAAGAACGCCTTCAAAAAGGCGACGCTCGACCGGCGGCTCGGGCTGCCGTCGGTGCAGGATACGCCGGGCATCGAGATGGACCTGTTCGGCGATCGCGAGCGGATCCGCGTCGCCAACCGGGCCGGGCCGTGGCAGGAGGTGGCGATCGTCGGGTTCAAGCTCGCCGAACTCGACACGCCGGCATTTCGCAAGTTCCTGAAGGATGCCGTTGAGTCGTTCCAGGCGACGATCGGCAAGATGCGAACGAGCCCGGAAGACGTCATGCCGTGGAAGCTCAACGGCGAGCGCTGGCACCTGAGTGAGAAGGGTTTTCCGCCCGGCTACCGGGTGAAATGGGAGCGGGCGATCCTGCCGCGAGTCCTGGACGTCATCAAGTCCGCCGTGCCGGACGTGACCGTGCAATGGGACAACCGCCTGATGCTGACGCTGCGGCTGCCGGGCATGACCCGCGGCTGGGCAACGATCACCACCAAGTCGCCGGACGCACTGGACTGCAAGTTTTCCGTTCAGAAGGGACAGTTTAATTTGAGCCGGCTCGACGGATTGAGCGGCGAGCACGAAGTGGCCGGCCATCGCGGGTATTGCGACGTCGTGCAGATCAAGTTGCGGACGCTGGCGCCGGCGGATGTGGAACAGCTACGGGCTTTGTTACCGGAGTTGGCGACGAGTTTCAGAGCGAACGTAGGGGCGTAATTCTTGGCGAGCGTCGAGGCGTAAGCTCGACGTGGAAGC
>DATJGQ010001003.1:0-5699 GCA_035494815.1 Gemmataceae bacterium | reverse complement strand
CGCGGGTCATGGCGAGCAAAAAAGTCAGCCCGAAGGGCATCGGCTCGGGAATCCGCATGATCCAGTTCTTTATCAACCGCGCGGGCAAAACCCTGGCAGCGACGCGGAAGCGGGAGCTGGAGAAGGCGAAACACATCTTGCAGGAGAAGGCACGGAAGCAAAAAATCACGCGATGACGAAAAAGGAATGGAACTGGTCGTTGGCTTGGCTGATGTGGGGCGCTTTCCTTTTGGTTTGCCCGATCGCTTTGCTCGTGTTGGCCAACGTCTATTCCATCCCGCCTCAACCCCCGCCGTGGGAACGACTTCCTTGGCCCGCTCAAATTGCCGAAAAGGTCATGTGGGCGCACGTCGGACTTTCGTTTTTGGCTTCGCTGGCGGTGCCCTGGCTAGTGCGCGACTTTTACTTTCGCCTCGTTGCTTGGGGTGCAATCGCATTTATCGGGTTTCTCACTTTGCTAGTTTTTGTCGCAGCGTTCTGGGCGACTTCCGGCCGGTACCTGTAGAAGCCTTGCTTACAGACGACTTGTATTGGGGCCTTTGCTGCGTCAGGCCAAACGGGTACGATGGCCGAAGTCGCGGGAGGGGCGGTCGTGCGGCGCGTCTGCGGGCTCTTGCTGATCGGCTGGTCGGTCGCAGTGGCGGTCGGCGCGGAGCCGCCGAAATCGCCGAAAGCCGAACCGCAACTTTCCCGCGAACAAGCCGAACGACTCTTCGCGACCGACATCCTGCCGATTCTCAAGGAAAAATGCATCGCCTGCCACGGCGAGGACCCGAAAGGGCCGCGTGGCGGTCTCGACCTGCGCAGTCGCGAGAAGGCCCTCGCCGGCGGCGAATCGGGCGAGCCGGCGCTCGTCCCCGGCGACGTGGCGAAGAGCCTGATGCTCAAGGCGGTGGCCCGCGAAGGGCCGAAGATGCCGCCGAAAGAGACGGACAAACTCACGACTGAGCAGGTCGCGACACTCCGTCGATGGATCGCCGCGGGCGCTCCGTGGCCGGACGCCGCGACCATCGCCAAGATGCGCGACCAACGGTGGAACGATCAACCCGGCTCGGGGCTCAGCGTCCGCACGAGCGGCGGTCTGACGCCCGAATGGACGAACCGCCGGTACGACCCCGCCGACTTGTGGGCGTATCGGCCGCTAAGGTCGGCCGGCGTGCCCGTACCCATACGATCGCGGCTCGGGCGCACTCCGATCGATGCGTGCGTTGACGCGAAACTCGAAGCGGCGGGACTGACACCGGCGCCGGAAGCCGACAAGCGGACGCTGATTCGCCGTGTGACCTTCGACCTTATCGGGCTTCCGCCGACATCGGAGTCGATCGACGCGTTTCTCGCCGACGACCGGCCCGACGCTTACGAGCGGCTCGTGGATCAGCTACTTGCCAGCCCGCAGTATGGCGAGCAGCAGGCACGACATTGGCTTGACGTGACGCGCTACGCCGACAGCGCCGGCTTCTCCAACGATTTCGAACGGCCGCACGCCTGGCGGTACCGCGACTACGTCGTGCGGAGTTTCAATGCCGATAAGCCGTTCGACCGCTTCGCGCTCGAACAACTCGCCGGGGACGAACTGGCGCCGAACGACCCGGAAATGTTGATCGCCGTCGGTTACCTGCGGATGGGCCCGTGGGAACACACGGCGATGAGCGTGGGGACTGTCACGCGACAGCAGTGGCTCGACGATGTGACCAACGCCGTCGGCGAGACGTTTCTCGCGGCGCCGCTCGCCTGCTGCCGTTGCCACGATCACAAGTTCGACCCGCTGCCGACGCGCGATTACTACCGCGTGCAGGCCGTCTTCGCCACCGTCCAGTTCGCCGACCGCGACGCGCCGTTTTTGCCGGCCGAGAACACGGCCGGGCTCAACGAATTCCGCCGCCGGATCGAGCGGCTCACCGGGAGTATGTCGAACGACCTGAAACTGACATTCGGCCCCGACGCGACCGACCAGGAAAAGAAGGAGGCGGAACTCGCACTCCGGAAACTGCGGGAAAAGCGGCGGCAGGCGCTGGAGCGGGAGCGCGAGTACCCGAAGCCGTTGGCGATGAGCCTCTACGACGGACCGCCGATCGAACGCCGTTCGCCGCAGCCGTATCATCCGGTGCCGAAGGATCGCCGCGGCGCCGTCCAAGAGGTGTTCGTGCTGACGGGCGGATCGCTCGAGTCGCCAAGCGACAAGGTAGCGCCCGGCGTCCTGAGCGCCGTCGGCGACATAGCGATCCCCACATCCGCGGAGGGTCGGCGGCTGTCGTTCGCCCGGTGGGTCGCCAGCCCGGACAACCCGCTCACGGCCCGCGTGTTCGTCAACCGTATTTGGCAACAGCATTTCGGCAGCGGCCTCGTCGCCACGCCAAACAACTTCGGCAAGATGGGCCGTAAGCCGACGCACCCGGAACTGCTCGACTGGCTCGCCGCGTGGTTCGTCGAGCATGGCTGGTCGGTTAAGCAACTCCACCGCTTGATCGTCACTTCGGCCGTATACCGCCGCGGCGGCGAGCCGGTCGATGCCGACGTCACGGCCCGGGAAGATCCGGACAACCGTCTCCTCGCCTATTTCCCGCCACGTCGACTGGCGGCGGAGGAACTGCGCGACGCGATGCTGTCGGTCAGTGGCGAATTGAACCCGATGCCCGGCGGGTTGCCGGCGCGGCCGCAGATCAACTGGGAAGTGGCGACGCAGCCGCGGCACGTCATGGGCAGCGTCGCCCCGGCCTATCAGCCAGACCGCACGCCGGCCGAGCGTCATCGCCGGACGCTGTATTCCTTGAAGGTCCGCACGCTCCGCGATCCGGGCCTGTCGGTGTTCGATCAGCCGCCGCCGGACCAGTCGTGCGAGCGGCGGTCGGCGTCCACGGTCGCGCCCCAAGCACTCTGCCTGTTGAATAGTCAGGACAGCCAGGATCGGGCGCTGGCCTTTGCCCGGCGATTGGAGCGCGAGGCGGACTCGCCGGCCGGTCGAGTCGATCGGGCGTTCCGCCTCGTCTTCGGCCGCCCGCCGACGGAGGCCGAGCGGGTCCGCAGTCTCGCCCACGTTGCGGCCCAAATCGAACGCCATCGCCGACACGTGCCCACCGCCTCGCCGTCGCCGAAGGAGATCGAACGAGCGCTCGTCGAGGAACAGACGGGGACGAAGATCCGCTGGCGCGAGCGACTCGACATTTTCGAAAACTACGTGCCGGACTTGAAGCCGTGGGACGTCGGTGCCGAGACGCGGGCTTTGGCCGACCTGTGTCTGGTGTTGCTGAACTCCAATGAGTTCGTCTATGTCTACTGACCGCCGCGAATTTCTGTTCGGCCTCGGCGCCACGCTCGGCACCGTGGCGCTGAACGCGCTGCTCCGCGGCGAAGCACGGGGCGCTGACGCAACCCCGCCCGCCTCCCCGCTCGCGGTAAAGCCGCCGCATCTGCCGGCGAAGGCGAACGCGTGCATCTTCCTGACCATGGCCGGTGGGCCGAGCCACCTCGACACGTTCGATCCCAAGCCGAAACTGGGATCGCTGCACCTGAAGGAGTTTCAGCGGCAGGACAAGTTCGCGTCGATGATGGCGTCCGGCCGGCGGTACTACGTCAAGAGCCCGTTCCAGTTCCGCAAGGTCGGCCAAAGCGGCCTGGAACTGTGCGAGCATTTCGAACATCTTGCCGGCGTCGCGGACGACCTGTGCGTCTACAAAGGCGCCGTCGCGGAGTCGATCGATCACCCGACCGCCCTCTATCACCTGAACACCGGCAACCGCTTTGGCGGCGACCCGGCGATGGGTAGCTGGGTGTGCTACGGCCTCGGTTCGCCGAGCAAGAACCTGCCGGGGTTCATCGTGCTGCCCGAGGCGACCTACCCGCAGGGCGGGTCCGCGAACTGGTCCAACGGCTTCCTACCGGCTCACTATCAGGGCACGCCGCTGCGGGCCGCCGGTTCGCCGATCCTCGATCTCGCGCCGCCGCCCGGAGTCTCGCCGGAACAACAGCGGGCGAACCTCGACCTGCTCGCCGAGCTGAACCGCGGCCATCAGGCGCTGCATCCGCGGCACCGCGAACTGGCCGCCCGCACGGACAGCTACGAACTCGCCTTCCGGATGCAGGCGGAGGTGCCGGGGCTGCTCGACCTGACGGGCGAGGACGCGAAAACACTCGACCTCTACGGCGTCGGCAAACCGCCGACCGACGACTTCGGCCGCAAATGTCTGCTCGCCCGCCGGCTGGTCGAGCGCGGGGTGCGGTTCGTGCAGCTCTACGCCGAGGGCTGGGACTCGCACGACTATCTGGAACGGTCGCACTCGCGCCGCATCCGGGCGGTCGATCGGCCGATCGCGGGCCTCATCGCCGATCTGAAGCGCCGTGGTTTGCTCGACTCGACGCTCGTCATCTGGAGCGGCGAGTTCGGCCGTTCGCCGGACAACGGCATCCGCATGGGCGGCATCGCCTACGGCCGGGACCACAACGCCAAGGCGATGGCGGTCTGGCTGGCCGGCGGCGGCGTGAAGGCCGGCCAAGTCGTCGGCGCGACCGACGAAATCGGGGAAAAAGCCGTCGAGGTCGTGCACCCGTTGCGCGATCTACACGTCACGCTGCTCCGCCTGCTCGGCCTGGACGACGGCAAACTCACCTACTTCCACAGCGGCCGATTCAAGCAACTCTCCCAGGTCGGCGGCCAGGTCATCCGCGAATTGATCGCCTGAGAAGCCGCTTGCGGCGATGCGCTGAGCCGCGAACGGCACGACCTGCTATCATTTCTCTAATTTGCCCCGCGCCCCGCAGCCCGAAGGATCCATGCCCAAGCGCACCGACCTCCGCAAAATCCTGCTCATCGGCTCCGGCCCCATCGTCATCGGCCAGGCGTGCGAGTTCGACTATTCCGGCACCCAAGCCTGCAAAGCCCTCCGGGAAGAGGGTTACGAGGTCATCCTCGTCAATTCGAATCCCGCGACCATCATGACCGACCCTGAGACGGCCGACCGCACTTACATCGAGCCGATCACCTGGCAAGTCGTCGAAAAGATCATCGCGAAGGAACGGCCCGACGCACTCCTGCCCACACTCGGCGGCCAAACGGCCCTCAACACGGCGATGGACCTCGTAAAGCACGGGGTCCTCGAAAAGTACAAGGTCGAGATGATCGCCGCGAACGCCGAGGTCATCGACAAGGCGGAGGACCGGCAGAAGTTTAAGAGTGCGATGCTGAAGATCGGCCTCGAAGTCTGCCGCGGCAAGACGGTCCATACCTTCGAAGAAGCCCAGGAAGTCGTCAAAGAAATCGGTCTGCCGTGCGTCATCCGTCCGAGCTTCACGCTCGCCGGAAGCGGCTCGGGCATCGCCTACAACCGGGCCGACTTCGAACGGATGTGTCGTCACGGTCTCGACCTGTCGCCGACGAGCGAAGTGTTGCTCGAAGAATCGATCGTCGGCTGGAAAGAATACGAAATGGAGGTGATGCGCGACGCCGACGACAACGTCGTGATCATCTGCGCGATCGAGAACTTCGATCCGATGGGCGTGCACACGGGTGACTCGATCACGGTGGCGCCCGCGCAGACGTTGACCGACAAGGAATACCAGCGAATGCGCGACGCTTCGCTGGCCGTGATTCGCGAGATCGGCGTCGAGACCGGCGGCTCCAACATCCAGTTCGCCATTCATCCGCAGAACGGGCGGATGATCGTGATCGAAATGAATCCGCGCGTGAGCCGCTCGAGCGCGCTGGC
>DATJGQ010001002.1:0-3271 GCA_035494815.1 Gemmataceae bacterium | reverse complement strand
GCCGGGATGGTGGCCACGGCCGACTTCAATAACGATGGCAATCTCGACCTCGCGACGGCCAGCGGCGGCTATAACGTGCGCGTGCTGCTGGGTGACGGCCAGGACGGGTTCGGCGCGGCGAGCCTCTTCGCCGCCGGGTGGGACACCAAAGCGCTCGCGGTCGGCGACTTCAACAACGACGGTAATCTCGACCTGGCCACGATCGGCGACCAACTGAACGTCCTGCTGGGCAACGGCGACGGCACCTTCCAGCCGCCCGTCTATATCGGTCTCCTGAGCGGGAGTAACTGGCCGCTGTCGGTGGCAGCGGCGGACTTCGACTCCGACGGCAAGATGGACCTCGCGATCACCGCTGGTGATCTCATAGGGAATGCCGCGGGTGGTTACGAAGTGCTGTCGGGTGACGGCGCGGGCGGGTTCGCGGTCTCGAACTCGGACCTCGAGTTCAGTGGTCAGCTCCGAATCCTGGCGGTCGCCGACTTCGACGCCGACGGCGTGCCCGACCTGGCCATGACGCTCGGATCGGGGAGCATCGACGTGCTGCTCAGCGATGGCATACTGCGATGGTCCTACTCGACCGTCGGCTCTGTTGTGGGCGCGGTCGGCGACTTCACCGGCGACGGCATCCCGGACCTGGTCACCGCCGGCCAGACGGTGGATGTCCTGCCGGGCAACGGGGACGGCACCTTCGCTTCTCCGATCCCCAATAACGTCAACGGCGTCGTGCAGACGACCGTGGCGGTGGCCGACTTCAACGGCGACGGCAAGCTCGACGTCATCACAACGACCGGGAGGGCGGGCACCGTGAGCGTGCTCCTGGGCCGGGGGGACGGGACGCTCACTCCACCGATCGATAATTCCGCGGGCTCCTCGGCCGGGGCGGTCGCGGTCGGGGACTTCAACGGCGACGGACGGCCGGACGCGGCGGTGGCGAACGGCGGCTCGAACACGGTCTCGGTGCTGCTCAACGACGGCGCCTGGCCCGCCCAGAACGCCCCGTGGCTGCGGATCAGCGACGCGACCGTCACGGAGGGGAACACGGGCACCGTCGCGGCCGTCTTCACCGTGACCCGGTCCGGCCCCAGCGACCAGATCACAACGGTCAAGTACAACACCGCCAATGGCACCGCCAGCGCCGGCAGCGACTACGCGGCCACCTCTGGAACGGTGACCTTCAACCCCGGCGAAACAAGCAAGACGATCACGGTCCTGGTGAACGGCGACCGCCTCGGCGAAGCCAACGAGACCTTCTCCGTAAACCTGACTCAGCCGACCAACGGATTCCTATCCGACGGCCAGGGCGTGGGCACCATCGTGGACGACGAGCCGCGCATCAGCATCAGCGACGTGAGCAAGCTGGAAGGCAAGAACGGCAAGACGTTGTTCGTCTTCACCGTCACGCTCTCGGCCGCCTACGATCAGGCCGTGACGACGTCGTTCCGCACCGTGGACGGCACCGCGAAGACCAGCGACCAGGACTACGTCGCCAAAACCGGCACGCTGACCTTCGCCCCCGGTGAGACGACGAAGACGATCACCATCGAAGTCAAGGGCGACAACAAAAAGGAAGCGAGCGAGTCCTTCTACCTCGATCTGTTCGGCAATAGCAGCAACTCACTGTTCACCAAGAATCGTGGGACTGGCACGATCCTCAACGACGATTGACCGCGACTGAGGAAAGCGGCCGGTGGGGTCCTTACCGCCAAGCAAGCCCCCCACCGGCCCGGCACCGCCCCGGCGCTTGGTCTGCGCGCCGAGAACGATGTCATTTCATTCTATCGCGGACCAACCTCACACGACAGGAGTCGCGCGATGCGGCCCACCTGAAATGCGATCCGCAACCCAGCGATGGAACGCTGGGCCGAGGCGAGGTAATAGCCATCCCGTCGTATTGATCGAATTGTGGAAAGATTGTTGCCGTCCCGGCATTCGGGCGGCCACAGCCGGCGGCGGCGTTGGCCAACAACGCGCTGCCTTCAACCGTGGTGAGTTTTCTCGCCACACACCTACCAGTTAAGGGGAGATGATCATGAACAAGAAGATAACGAAACTGATGTCGGCCGGGGTGCTCGTCGCCTGGGCATTCGGCACGAGCGCCGCGCGCGCTGACACGATCACGGAATGGAATGAGATCATGCAGGCGACGGTGACGGCGCCGCCGACGAACCCGTTCTTCCAGGCACGCGGGAACGCGATCGTGCAGCTCGCAGTCTTTGAGTCGGTCAACGCCATCCTCGGGGATTACGAACCGTACCTGGGGATCATCGATGCGCCGGCCTGGGCCTCGCCGGACGCCGCGGCCATTGCCGCCGCCCATCGCACCCTGGCGACGCTGCGCCCGGACAGGGCTGACACCCTCGACGCCTTGCGGGCCACGTCGCTTGCGGCGATCCCGGATGGCCCGGCTAAGCAGGCCGGCATTGTGGTCGGCGAGGATGCGGCGGAGGCCATGCTTCTGATCCGGGCCAACGATGGCTGGGATGCCGTGGTGCCCTACACGCCGGGGACCAATCCCGGCGACTGGCAGCCGACGCCGCCAGCGTTCGCGCCGGCCTTCCTGCCCGGCTGGGGCCGGGTGACGCCTTTCGGCCTCGAGTCGGGCTCGCAGTTCCGCGCACCCCCGCCGCCGGCGCTCCGCAGCGCCCGGTATGCGCGGGCCTACAACGAGGTCAAACTCCTGGGCCGGATCGACAGTGCTGCCCGCCCGCAAGATCGCACCGATGTCGCGAGTTTCTACGGCGCCTCCTCAACGGTGCAGGTGTGGAACTCGGCGGCGCGCCAGGTCAGCGCCGCGCAGGGCATGTCTCTCTCGGAGAACGCGCGGATCTTCGCTCTGCTGGGGATGGTCCAGGCCGATGCCTCCATCGCGGTATTCGACACGAAGTACCACTACAACTTCTGGCGGCCCGTGACCGCAATCCGGAATGGCGACCTCGACGGCAATTCACGGACCGACCGTGACCCGGACTGGCTTCCATTGATCGCCACCCCCGCGTTCCCGAGCTACGTGTCGGCCCACGCGACCTTGTCTGGCGCGGCTCGACGGGTACTGGAGCACGCCTTCGGCAAGCATGGCCACGACATTACTCTGACGACGCCCTCGCTGCCGGCCGTGGTCCTCGACTACAGTGCCTTTGATCAGATCACCGACGATATTGACGATGCCCGGATCTACGGCGGCATTCACTTCCGGTTCGACCAGGAGGCGGGTGCTCGCCTGGGACGGCACGTCGGCTCGTACCTTCTTCGGCACCACCTGCGCCCGGTGCGC
>DATJGQ010001001.1:0-9343 GCA_035494815.1 Gemmataceae bacterium | reverse complement strand
CGTCGAACGGGGGGTATTGGCGCTCACTCGACGAATACGCCGACACGCCGGAATTCCGCGCGTTCATGGAGCGCGAATACCCGCAGCACGTCCACGAACTGGGCGACCCGATCTCGCGGCGGCGGTTTCTCGCCTTGATGGGGGCCTCACTCGCCCTCGCCGGTTTGAACGGCTGCAACTTGCGGCAGCCGCCGGAAAAGCTGATTCCCTACGTGCGACAGCCGCAGCAAATCATCCCGGGCAAGGCGCTCTACTTCGCGACCGCGATGCCGCAACCGGGCGGCGCGATCGGGTTGCTCGTCGAAAGTCACGAAGGCCGGCCCACGAAGGTGGAGGGCAACCCGCAGCACCCGTCGAGCATGGGGGCGACCGACATTTATTCGCAGGCGTCGGTTCTCGGTCTGTACGACCCGGACCGGTCGCAGGCCGTGACGAACCTCGGCCGCATCCGCGGTTGGGACGACACGGTCGCCGCGCTGCAAAAGGCCGTGCGCGAGAAGGTGCAGCCGAACGCGGGCGCCCGCTTCCGCATCCTCACCGACAGCGTCAATTCGCCGACCCTCGCCGGGCAGATCGAGGAGCTGATCAAGACGTATCGTGAGATGAAGTGGTACCAGTACGAGCCGGCCGTGTCCGGCAGCGGCCGGGCGGGCGCCCTCAAGGCGTTCGGCGAGCCGCTCGACGTGCGGTACGACTTCACGAAGGCCGACGTAGTCGTGACGCTCGACGCGGACGTTTTTGGCTGCGGTCCCGGGAGTCTTCGCTACGCCCGCGATTTCGCATCGAGACGTCGGCCGGCCAAAGCGTCGGACACGATGAACCGGCATTACGCCGTCGAATCGACGCCGACGCCCGCCGGCATGGCGGCCGATCATCGGCTACCGCTGCGAGCCGCCGAGATTGAGCCCTTCGCGCGCGAGCTGGCCGCCGAACTCGGCGTTGCCGGGATTAGCCGCGACGCACAGCGGAGCGCGAACGCACGCTGGATCACCGAGATCGCCAAGGATCTGAACGCCTACGCCGGCCGCTGCGCCGTCGTCCCTGGCGCCGATCAACCCCCTGCCCTGCATGCACTCGTCCACGCGATCAACGACAAGCTGGGCAACATCGGCAAGACGGTCGTCCTCACCGAACCGGTCGGCTTCCGCGCCGGCGACGATCCAGTGCGCTCGCTCCGCGATCTCGGCGACGACATGGACAAGGGACTTGACGTCCTCCTCATCATCGGCGGCAATCCGGCCTTCACGGCGCCCGCGGATCTCAATTTCGTCGAGCGCATGCAGAAGGTGCCGCTGCGGATCCATGTCGGTCTGTATGACGACGAAACCGCCCGGCAGTGTCACTGGCACATCCCGGAGGCGCATTTCCTCGAAACCTGGGGCGACGCCCGCGGCCACGACGGCACGGCGACGATCACTCAACCACTGATTGCCCCACTCTATGCCGGCCGGTCGGCGCTCGAAGTTCTTACCGTGTTCGCCGGCCAACCGAACCGTCCGGCCAACGACATGGTCCGCGCCCATTGGCGCAAGTTCTGGGAAGACAAAAAACCCGGCGGGACGTTTGAGGCGTTCTGGCGCAAGTCGATCCACGACGGCGTCGTCGCCGGTACCGCCTTCGAACCGAAGACGGTCGCGCTCAAGAGCGATTGGTCAGAGCCGCGACCGTCAGGGAGCGGTAGTAGGCGCCCGGTCCCTGACGGTCGCGGCTCTGATTACGAAATCATCTTCCGCCCCGATCCGACGATTCACGACGGCCGGTACGCCAACAACGCCTGGCTGCAGGAACTCCCGAAGCCGTTGACAAGGATCACCTGGGACAACGCACTCCTCGTGAGCCCGAACGCCGCGCAGGCGCTCGGCGTCATCAACCGCTTCGGCCCGCACGGCGGCAGTCGCGGCGAGACGATCGCCAGCACGGTCAACCTCACTATTGCCGGCCGCACGCTGCAGAACGTCCCCGTCCTCATTCTGCCCGGTCATCCCGACAATTCGGCGACGTTGCACTACGGTTACGGCCGCGCGGTCACGGGCAAAGTCGGCTCGCAAACCGGCTGGAACGCGTATGCCCTCCGCCACAGCGGCGCGATGGCATTCGCCCAGGGCCTGCGAATCGAAAGGACCGGCCGGCATCTGACGCTCGCGAATACGCAGTTTCACAACATGCTCAAGGACCGAACTGGCGCCGAAGAGGGAACCGCGCGGGTCGAGCGGCTGGTGCGGGCGGCGACGTTCGAGGAGTTTCGCAAGGCGGTCGGCCGTGAGCCGGGCGGGGCGTCGGAGCATGGCGATGAGTCATGGCCGCACGCCGAGGGCGACGGCCCGATGCCCGTCGTCGGCGTGCAGCCGCAAAAAAAACCGCAACTCGGCCGCAAGCCGTTGGACATATACCCGGAGGAATACCCCTACGACGGGTACAAGTGGGGGATGGTCATCGACCTGTCTGCCTGTACTGGCTGCAACTCGTGTGTCGTCGCGTGTCAGGCGGAGAACAACATCGCAGTCGTCGGCAAGGATCAGGTGATCCGCGGCCGGGAAATGCACTGGCTGCGGATCGACGCGTACTTCCGCGGCGATCCGGCCTCCCCGCAGGCCTTTTACGAACCAATGGCGTGTGTCCATTGTGAGAACGCGCCCTGCGAGGTCGTCTGCCCCGTCGAGGCCACCAGCCATAGCCCCGACGGCCTCAACGAAATGACCTACAACCGTTGCGTCGGTACCCGCTATTGCTCGAATAACTGCCCGTACAAAGTGAGGCGGTTCAACTTCTACCTGTACTCCGACTATGCGACCGCGAGCCTCAAGCTGCAGCGCAATCCCGATGTGACCGTCCGCAGCCGGGGGGTCATGGAGAAGTGCACCTTTTGCGTACAGCGAATCCGAAACGCGGAGATCGACGCGAAGAACCAAAACCGCTACGGCGAGGACGCGAGCCGGCCGCAAGTGCCGTTCGTCCGCGACGGCGAGATCGTCACGGCTTGCCAGGCGGCGTGCCCGACACAGGCGATCGTCTTCGGCGACATGAACGACGTCCGCAGCCGCGTCGCCGCGCAGAAGCAAAACCCTCGGCACTTCGGCGTCCTGACCGATTTGAATACGCGACCGCGACTGACTTACCTCGCCCCCGTCCGCAACCCGAATCCGGCACTGAGTAATGCTTAGCGATCCGGAATTGATCGCCGAACAGCACCCCGGCACCGCCGGTCCGGAATTGATCGGCCCGGGGCACACGTTCGGCACGGTCACGGACAAGATCAGCGCCATCGTGCTGACTCGGCCGACGGGGCGGAAGTGGTGGATCGGCTTCGCGATCGCGCTCAGCTTGGCGATGCTTCTCCTGATGACGTTGACGCACCTCGTGCTCACGGGCGTCGGCATCTTCGGCATCAACATCCCGGTCGGTTGGGGCTTCGACATCGTCAATTTCGTCTGGTGGATCGGCATCGGTCACGCGGGGACGCTGATCTCGGCGATCCTGCTCCTGCTGCGACAGAAATGGCGAACGAGCATCAACCGCTTCGCCGAGGCGATGACACTCTTCGCCGTCGCCTGCGCGGGGCTGTACCCGCTGTTCCACATGGGCCGGCCGTGGTTCTTCTACTGGCTGTTGCCGATCCCCGGCAACACGATGGAACTCTGGCCTCAGTGGCGTAGTCCGTTGGTGTGGGACGTGTTCGCCGTCTCGACTTACGCGACCGTCTCGCTCCTGTTCTGGTTCGTCGGCCTGATCCCCGATCTGGCGACGCTCCGGGACCGCAGCACGAACCGCTTCGCCCGGATCGTCTACGGCATCCTGGCCATGGGCTGGCGAAATTCCGCCCTGCACTGGCAGCGGTACGAGGTCGCCTACCTGCTGCTCGCCGGGATCGCGACGCCGCTGGTCGTGTCCGTGCATACCGTGGTGAGCTTCGACTTCGCTGTCGGCATCGTCCCCGGCTGGCACACGACGATCTTTCCTCCGTATTTCGTCGCCGGCGCCATTTACAGCGGCTTCGCAATGGTATTGAGCCTGACGATCCCGCTGCGGGCGGTCTACGGGCTGCAGGACTTCATCACCGACAAGCACCTCGACAACATGGCCAAGGTCATGCTCGCGACCGGCCTGATGGTCGCGTACGGCTACCTGATGGAAGTCTTCACCGCCTTCTACAGCGCCGAACGGTACGAGATGTTTTTGATCAAGAATCGGGCGACGGGCCCTTACGCCAGCACATACTGGGCATTGTGGACGTGCAATGTGATCATCCCGCAACTGCTGTGGTTCAAGCGGGTCCGCCAGAGCCCGCTCGCGCTGTTCTTACTGGCGGGGATCATCAACATCGGCATGTGGCTGGAACGTTACGTGATTATCGTCATCAGCCTCAGCCGCGACTACCTGCCGTCTGCTTGGGGCATGTACCAGGGCACTCAGTGGGACTGGTCGATGTTCATCGGCTCGATGGGGTTGTTCGTGACCCTTTTGTATCTCTTTATCCGCTTCTTGCCGGTGATCTCGATCTTCGAGATGCGGACGATGTTGCCGGCCGCCGACGTCCGAGAGGAGGGGCACGCTTGACGCCTCCCGTCTACGGCGTGGTCGCCGAATTCAAGGACCTGACGGCCCTGGTCACCGCCGCACACGCGGCCCGCACCGCAGGGTACACGCGGTTCGAAGCCTACTCGCCGTTCCCCTCGGAGGCGCTGACCGAGGCGGTCGGCCATCCGCGGACCCGGTTGCCGGTCGCGATCTTCATCGGCGGGTTGCTCGGGGGAATCACGGGGTATCTGTTGCAATTCGTGACGGCCGTCTACACGTACCCGATCAACATCGGCGGCCGGCCGCTGCATTCGTGGCCGATGTTCATCCCGGTGACGTTCGAGTGCACGATCCTCGGCGCCGCGCTGACTGCTGTGTTCGGCATGCTCGCCCGCAACGGCCTGCCGATGCCGTACCACCCGCTCTTCCATGTGCCGCGGTTCGCCCGGGCCAGCCGCGACCTGTTCTTTCTGTGCATCCAGGCCCGCGACCCACTCTTCGACCCGGACCAGGTGAACCGGTTCCTCCGCACCCTCAACGCGACGGGCGTGCAGGAGGTACCACGATGAAAATGACGAATGACGAATGCCCCACCAATGACGAAGGAATGACTAATCAAAAAAGTCCAATGACGAACGAGGTGAAAGCCGCGCGTTCGTCATTCGTCATTCGTCATTCGTCATTCCTTCGTCATTGGTGGGGGATTGGTGGTGCATGCGTGATTTTGCTGACCGGGTGTTATCGCCAGGACATGGCCCGGCAGCCGAGTTACCACTGGCCGGATCAGCCGAGCGACTTCTTCCCCGACGGCCGTGGCAATCGGCCGATCGAGCGCGGCACGGTCGCCCGCGGTCGAGTGAGCGACGACGAGTCACAATTCAGCGGTCAATCGGGTGAGCCGACGGACCCGAACGCCGAGCCGAAATACCTGACCGAGTTCCCATATCCGGTGGACGAACCGATGCTCCGCCGCGGCCGGGAGAGGTTCAACATCTACTGCTCCGTCTGCCACGGCCGCGGTGGGGACGGCGACGGCAAGGTCGTGTTGCGCGGATACCTGAAGCCGCCGTCGTACCATACGGACCTTTCGCGCGGCTACACACGATGGAAGAAGGATGTGTCTCTCCGTGACGTGCCGGTCGGCTACATCTTCGAGGTCATCACCAAAGGCTACGGCGCGATGCCCGAATACTCGGAGATGATCCCCCCCGACGACCGCTGGGCGATCATCGCCTATGTCCGCGCGCTGCAGGTCAGCCGGAACGTCCCGGCCGACAAACTGACCGACGAGGATCGCCGGGGTCTCGAGGCGGGAGGTGCGCGTGGCAACCGCTGAACCGCCGGTCCTGCCGTTCGACCCGTCGCAATACCAGCGGTACCAGTCGTGGTCCGTCATCATCGGCGGCGCCGGCCTGGCTTTGTGCGTGGCCGGATGGTGGTGGAACCCGGCGACGTTCGTCCGGTCGTACTTGTGGGCCTACCTGTTCTGGCTCGGTGTCGCGCTGGGCGGTCTGGCGCTCGGGTTGCTGCCATGGCTGACGGGGGGCATCTGGGGCCTGGTCCTCCGACGCTGGTTCGAGGCTGCGGCGCGGACGCTGCCGATCCTGGCCGTCCTGTTTCTGCCGCTCGCGTTCGGAATGCGGCACCAGTACGTCTGGACCGACCGCGAGTACGTCGCCGCGGATCACGCGCTCCAATTCAAGACCGCGTGGTATTTGAATGAGCCGTTCTGGGCGGTTCGGGCCGTGGTCTATTTCGTGATCTGGATCGGTCTGGCGTACGCCATGACCGCCTTGTCGATTCGACAGGACCGCCCAGACGCCCCGGAGCCACGCGCCCTCCGGGGATTGAGCGCGGCCGGATTGATCCTTTACGCCCTCACGATCACGCTGGCGTCCGTCGATTGGGTGATGTCGCTGGAGCCCAAGTGGTTTTCGAGCATCTTCGGGGCGCTCTTCGGCATGGGCCAGGTGGTGACGGCCTGGTCGTTCGCCGTTCTGGGAGTGCTGCTGCTGCACGACCGGCCGCCGCTGCCCGCCCTGCTCGGCCGGCCACTCTTGCGCGACTTCGGCAGCCTGTTGCTGGCATTCCTGATGGTGTGGGCGTACGTCGCATTCTCGCAGTTCCTTCTCATCTGGAGCGGGAACCTGCCGGAAGAGGTCGCCTACTACCAACGCCGGTCGCAGGGCGGTTGGGAGTACGTGGCGGGGGCGATCGCATTGTTTCATTTTGCGGTGCCGTTCGTGTTATTGCTCTCGGGCCAGATCAAACGCGATCGCGCCTCCCTGCTGCGGGTAGTGATACTACTCCTCGTCATGCGAATGGTGGACCTATACTGGCAGATCGTCCCCGCGCCGCGGCCGACGGCAACGAGTCAAGACGGCGTGTACTTTCAGTTCTCCTGGACGGACGTGGTCGCGCCGGTCGGCATTGGCGGCGTCTGGTTGTGGTTCTTCCTGTGGAACCTACAGCAGCGGCGACTCGTTCCCGCGTACGATCCGCATTTGCAGGAGGCCTATCACCATGAGTGACTCGCCCGCGGACGCCGCCGGGCTCCGCAACCCGCAAGTGCGGCGCGAACGCACCGACGTGGACACGAAAGCGATCCTGACCTTCGTCGCCGCCCTCGCCGGTGGGATCGGCGTCGTCATGCTGGCGATGTGGGGTGTGTTCGCTTGGTTCTCGCACGACGAAGAGGCGCAGAAGAAATCGACTTATCCCCTGGCCGTGCAGGAGCGACAGCAAACGTCGGTCGAGGAGCGCCTGCCGCCATCGCCCCGGATCGAGGCCATCGGCCCGGCGAAGCCCGAACACAGCGCCGGCCGAATTACGACAGGGACCGCGCAGGAGCTGGTCGAGGCGCAAGAGGCGGTCTTGAACAGCTATGGCTGGGCGAATCCGGAACGGACGGCGGCCCGCATCCCGATCGACGAGGCGATCAAGCGACTCGCCAAGCCCGACGCCCTACCCGCTCGCAACGACGGGCGGCCCGTCAACCGCTATCTGTCGGAACCGAGCGAGACCAGCTCCGGTCAACGCGCGCGGGGTGAAAAACCGTGACGGGTCTCCTCCTGGCACTCGCGGTCGCGGCCGGCCCGGTCCGGGAGCCCGGGGCGCCCCCGGCGTCCGCACAAGTGCCTGCCGCGGTCGCTGGCCTTGCGTTCGACCAGCATCTCAACGCCCAGCTCCCGCTCGACGCGGCCTTTGTCAACGAGCGAGGCGCGACCGTGCGACTCGGTGAACTGTTCCGCGGCCGGCCCGTTATCCTCGTGCTCGCCTACTACCGCTGCCCGCAACTTTGCAACCTCGTCCTCAACGGTTTGCTCGAAGCCCTCCGCGGCATACCCTACCGGCCGGGCGAAGAATACACGGTTATCACGATCAGCTTCGACCCGCGCGAAACGCCGGCGATCGCCGACGCGAAAAAGTCAACGTATCTTGCGGCCTTCGACCAGCCGCCGGGAATTCCCGGCCCTGCTGTCGACGACTGGCATTTCCTGACAGGGCAAAAGGACCAGATCGATCGCGTCGCCGACACGGTCGGGTTCCGCTACGCGTTCGACGAGAAAAACGACCGCTTCAACCACCCGAGCGGAATCGTTTTGGTCACGCCGGAGGGGAAGGTCTCCCGTTACCTCTTCGGTATTCGCTATTCGCCGCGCGACTTGAAGCTCGGGCTGGTGGAGGCGTCGGCCGGACAGGTCGGGTCGGTCGTGGATCAACTGCTGCTCTTCTGCTTTCATTACGACCAGTCCCAGGGCCGGTATGCGTTCGCGGTGATGAACGCGGTCCGTGTCGGCGGCGGCGTGACGGTTCTCGCGCTCTCACTCTGGCTGTTTCGCCTCTTGCGGCGCGAGCGCATGGGGCGCTTGCCCAACCCCGCTCGCCGATCGGAGGCGACGACGTGATACCGCTCGCCGACGTCGCGCTGTTTCCGGACCAGGCCTCGACCGTCGCGCCGAGCGTCGATCACCTTTACTACTTCATCATCGGCACGACGGTCGGCGTCAGCACGATCGTCGCGGTTCTCGTGATCTATTTCGCAATCAGGTATCGCCGCCGGTCCGAGACGCCGCCCAAGCCGATCGTCGGCTCGTTGCTGCTCGAATCGCTCTGGTCGGGGATTCCGCTCGCGATCGTGCTGGTCATGTTCGGGTGGGCCGCCCGCGTTTATTTCGAGGTCGTCACCCCGCCCCAGGACGCCATCGAAGTCTTTGTCGTCGGCCGGCAGTGGATGTGGACCGTGCAGCACCGCGAAGGGCAGCGCGAAAAGAACGAGCTGCACGTCCCTGTCGGCAAGCCGATCAAAATCACGCTAGCCTCCGAGGACGTGATCCACAGCTTTTTCGTCCCGGACTTTCGCGTCAAGCAGGACGCCGTTCCCGGGCGTTACACGCACATGTGGTTCCAGGCGACCAAGCCCGGCCGCTATCGGCTTTACTGCGCCGAATACTGCGGCACGGAACATTCGAAGATGATCGGGTGGGTCGTCGTTCAGGACCCGGCCGAATACGAGGAGTGGCTGGCGTCGCGGGCGGATTTGTCGATGGCCCTTCGCGGCCGGCAGCTTTTCCTGCGATTTCAGTGCGTGACGTGTCACTCCGCCGACAGCCAGGCGAAGGCCCCCGTCTTGGAGGCGATCTACAACCGTCCGGTCCGTCTGCAGGACGGGACGGTCCTGCCGGCCGCGAACGACGACTACCTGCGCGAGTCGATCTTGAATCCGCCCGCCAAGGTCGTCGCCGGTTATCAGCCGATCATGCCGACGTTTCAAGGGGTCGTCACCGAAGACGAACTGCTGCAACTGATCGGCTTCATCAAGTCGCTC
>DATJGQ010001000.1:0-5516 GCA_035494815.1 Gemmataceae bacterium | reverse complement strand
GGGGCCATGCGCAAATTGCTGTGGGTCGTTCTCGCCGGGAGTCTCGCCGGCCTGACGCTGACGCCGGCAGCGGCGCGACAAGCGAAAGACGCACCGGAAGACCCCGCCCACGCCGATCTCCGCAAACTCCGCGACGATATGATCGACGCCATCAACAAGGACGACCGCGCCAGGCTCATGTCGCTGTTGCACAAGAACATCGTCGTTACATTTATGGACGGCGATACAGTCCGAGGCCACGACGGCGTCCAGAAATACCTCGACGCGAAGCTCAAAGGCACCCCACCGATCGTGCAGACGTACTCCGTCCACCCCAAGGTCGATGAACTTTCCATCATCTACGGCGGGGACACTGCCATCTCATTCGGCAGCTCCGACGACCATTTCAAGTTGTCCCGTGGGCTGGAGTTTGATGTGCACAATCGCTGGACGGCGACGCTGGTGAAGGAAGACGGCAAATGGCTCCTCGCAGCGTTTCACGCCTCGGTCGGCTTGTTCAATAACCCGCTGTTGGATGCGACCAAGCGCTTCGCGTACTCGATCGCCGGCGGGGGCGCGTTGATCGGAGTGTTGGTCGGATGGCTGATCGGCCGTCGCCGCCGCACGACCGCGTAAAGGATTGCCGTCATGTCGCCGCCTGACGAGGACATCGTGAACCGCGCCGCCGAGTGGCCTCAAGACCGGGACTTGGCGGATTTGACGCCCGAGCGGTTGCGGGTCGTGGCCGCCGCCGAGGGCACCGACTTCGCCACCGCGCTGCTCTACGACCGGATCGTCAAGTCGCCGGAGCACGGGCCTTCAATTGAACGGCTGGATTCGCTCGGCGACGACGATGAATGTGCAGTCCCGCCGAATACGCTGTTGGCTATTGCTCCCGGGGCGTTCTACCTCGAATTCCCTCATACCGGCGCCGACGGGCAAATCCTCCGGGACGAAGCCGCACGCATGGGCATGCGATCGGAGTTGATCCCATTCCACAGTTTCGGCCCCCTGGCCGATAATGCCCGCATCCTCACCGACTGGCTCGCCGCGCGACCGGCGGACGAGACGATCATCCTCGTTTCGGCCAGCAAGGGCGGATCCGACGTGAAAACGGCGCTCGCGGGCCCTTCGGCCGGGCGGGCGTTTCGCAACGTGGCCGTCTGGATCAGTTTGAGCGGGCTGCTGGGCGGAACGCCGTTGGCCGGGTGGGTGCTCAACAACCGACTCCGAACACTCTGGTTTCGCCTGCTGCTCTGGTGGCGAAGGTATGACTTTGGCGTGATCCGGGAATTGGCGTACGGGCCGCAGACACCTCTCGCCGGCGCCTTGCGCCTGCCGCCGCACTTGCGTGCGATTCACGTCGTGGGGTTCCCGCTCGAGCGCCATTTGACGAACCGACTCGCCCGACGATGTTACCGACGGGTGCGATCACTCGGGCCGAACGACGGCGCCGGGATCGTGCTCGCCGACGCCGCCCGCCTTCCGGGCACCGTGTACCCCGTCTGGGGCGCCGACCATTATCTTCGGCCGGCCGGGTCCGACTTGCGCGACCTCGCCCGCCGACTTCTGCTCGCCGCGCGTGACATAGTTGCCGTGACGACGCCTGTACCGATGGCCGCTCATTAAAGGAAGGGGGGGCGCCGTGAAGATCCAATTGCTCTCCCCCGCGGGTGAAATCCACCGCAACACGACGGGCATCTTCAAGACGGCGCTGCGTTACGCCCCGCTGACGCTGACGACGCTCGCGGCACTGGTGCCGAAGGAGTTGGAAGCCGAGGTCACGATCCAGGACGAGGGCGTGCAAGCATTAGACCTGGACGCGGACGCCGACCTGTTCGGCATCACGGCGATCACCGGGACGGCGCTGCGGGCCTACAAGATCGCGGACGAGTTGCGCGCGAAGGGCCGCACCGTCGTTATCGGCGGCGTGCATGCGACGCTGTTGCCCGACGAGGCCGCGCGACACGCCGACGCGATCGTGCTCGGCTACGCGGAGAAGTCGTGGCCGCAGTTACTCCGCGACTTCGCCCGCGGCGACTTGCAACCGCGGTATTTCACGCCGACCGGCCGCAGTCTGGCCGGCGTCCCGATCGCCCGCCGCGATCTGCTGAAAAAGGACCGGTACGCGACCGTCAACAGCATCGAGGCGACCCGCGGCTGCCCGCACAAGTGCGACTTCTGCGTTGTCCCCACCGCCTGGTCGAACACCTACGCCCATCGCCCGGTCGCGGAAGTCATCGCCGAGCTGCGAACCTTCGAGGGCCGTACGGCGCTCTTCATCGATCTCAGCCCCGTCGAGGACGTGCAATACGCCAAAGCACTCTACCGGGCGATGATCCCGCTGCGGATGCGCTGGGTCGGCCTCGCCACCACGCGCATCGCCGAGGACGACGAACTGCTCAAGCTGGCCGCGCGGAGCGGCTGCAAGGGCCTGCTCATCGGCTTCGAGTCGATCAGCCAGGACACGCTCAACGCGACGAACAAGCACTTCCACGCGGCGCCGAAGTATGCCGAGGTGGTGAAAAGGCTGCACGACCACGGCATCGGAATTCAGGGCTGCTTCGTCTTCGGTTTCGACGCCGACGATCAGAATGTTTTTGAGCGCACGGCCGAGTTCGTGGACCGGACGTAGATCGACCTGCCGCGGTATGCCGTGGCCACGCCGTTCCCGAACACCGGGCTCTATCGCCGGCTGGAGGCCGAGGGACGCCTGCTGCACAAGAATTGGGCGCTCTACGACGTGGAGCACGTCGTCTTCCGGCCGAAACGGATGTCGCCGGAGCGGCTTCAGGACGGCCTGGAATGGACGTGGCGGCAGAGTTACCGCTGGGGGTCGCTCGCCCAACGAATCACGGGCGCGCCGTGGTCGATCCTGCCGCTGTGGGTTTCGCTCAACCTCGGATATCGGTATTACGCCCGGCACCTGAATGAAAAGACCTGGCCGGTGTACCGCGACCAAGCGTACATGGCCGAAAACGCTTCGCACGATGAGCAAGCGACGCACGGCGCCGCCGGGACACGATCGTGTGGCGGGGCGTCCGGCGGCGCGGCTGATACGTTCGTCGAACTGTCCATCCGCTGACCATGCGACTCACCCTCATCTACCCGTCGGTCGGCCGCAAGGAGGGGCGGCCGTATGTCCGCGCCTGGCAGATGCAGCCGCTGTCGATGGCCGTCCTTGCCGGGCTGACGCCGCCGGACGTCGAAGTCCGTTTTTACGACGACCGGTTGGAAACGATCCCGTTCGACGAGCCGACCGATCTCGTCGCGCTGAGCGTCGAGACGTTCACGGCGCTGCGGTCGTACCGGATCGCCCGCCGCTTCCGCGAGCGCGGCATCCCGGTGGTCATGGGCGGATACCACGTCACGCTCCTTCCCGAGGAAGCGCGACTGCACGCGGATGCGATCGTCGTCGGCGACGCCGAGCCGGTCTGGCCCCGCCTCGTCGACGACGCGAAGCACCGTCGATTGGAGCCGGTCTACGACGGCCGCGGCCGGAGGTCGCTGGCCGGCGTGCGGGCGCGGCGCGAGATCTTCCGCGGCAAGCGGTATCAGAACGTGACGCTCGTCGAATTCGCCCGCGGGTGCAACTTTCGCTGCGACTTTTGTTCGATTACGGCCTTCCACGGCGCCGCCCAAAACCACCGCCCGCCAGATGAAGTCGCCGCGGAAATGGCCGCGACAGGCAGTAGACGATTTTTCATCGTGGACGACAACCTCGTCAGCCAGCCGACCCAGGCCCGCGAACTATGCCGCGCCCTCATCCCGCTCGGCGTTCGCTGGGTGGGGCAGGCGAGTATCCACATCGCCCAGGACGATGAACTGCTCGACTTGATGGCCCGCAGCGGCTGCCAGGGCGTCCTGATCGGCATGGAGTCGCTCGACCCGGCCAACCTTCGCGATATGGGGAAGGGCTGGAACCTCGCCGGGGGATCGTACGCGGACAGTATCGCCCGATTCCGCAGACACGGGTTGGCGGTCTACGGCACGTTCGTCTTCGGCTATGACAATGACGACGCGGCGGTCGTGCGGCGGAGCGTCGCGTTTGCCCGCGAACAGAAACTATTTCTCGCCGCGTTCAACCACCTCGTGCCGTTCCCGGGCACGCCGCTCTATCGACGGCTGGCGGCGGAGGGCCGGCTGCGGACGCCGAAGTGGTGGCTCGACCCGGACGGGCGGGTCGGCGACGTCGTCTTTCAGCCGCGCAAGATGTCTCCCGATGAATTGCAGGCTCTCTGCCTGGAAGCGCGGCGGGAGTTCTTTCGATGGGGCTCGATTATCGAGCGCGGCCTCGACCCGCGGGCGAACGCGCGCACGCCGCTGATGGTCGCCATCTACCTCGGGCTCAACGTCAGCGCGCACTTCGACATCGACCTGCGGCAAGGGCTGCGGCTCGGGGGCGGAGCGTTCGAACGCGAGGCCTTACATGAGCCGGTACCAGTTTGACGTCGCGACCGAGGCGGACGACGCCGACCTCCGCCGCGTACTGGCGGAGACGCCGATGCCCGGGCGGATCGCCGTCAGCTTCCGTCGCGAGCCGAGCTACTTCGCCGCCGCCGAGATCGACGGCCGATTCCGGCAGGTGGTTGCGGCCCGCGAACTGAATTCGGGCCGGATCATCGGCTTCGGTTCGCGGTCAGTCTGTCAACGGTACGTGAACGGTCTGCCGACGCCGATCGGCTACCTGAGCAGTCTGAGGCTGTTGGCGGAACACCGCAACCGGGGACTGGTCGCTCGTGGCTACGCCTACTTTCGCAGGTTGCATGCGGACCGCCGGGCGCCGCTCTATTTGACGACGATCGCGGAGGGGAACGCCCTCGCACTGAGGCTGTTGACCAGCGGCCGCGCGGGCCTGCCTCGGTACCACCCGGCGGGGCAGTTTCTCACGGCGGCGATTCCGTGGCGCCAGACAAGTGCAAAGGCCCCGCCGGCGGAAAGTGCATCTCTCGACGTCCGCATCCGGCCGGCCACCCTCGACGACGTTCCGGCCGCTCTGGATTTTCTTCACGCGGTCGGCCCACGGCGACAGTTCTTTCCTTGTTATGACGCGGAAGACTTGTTTACTCCGTGTGGTCCGTTACGCGGTCTTGGACCTGACGACGTGCTTCTCGCGATCCGGGGCGGGGCGATCGTCGGGACGCTCGGCGCGTGGGACCAGAGCGATTTCCGCCAGACGGTCGTGCACGGCTACGGCCCGCCGCTCTCGTGGGTGCGGCCGATTTACAACGCCTGGGCACGCCGGTCCGGTCGGCCACGTCTTCCGGGGGCGGGGGATCGATTCCGCTGTCGGTTCGTTGCGCTGCCGCTCGTCGCGGATGACGATCCGGTGGTATTCGCCGCGTTGCTCGATGCCGTCCTTACTCGGGTCTGCGACGCCGACTATATAATCGTCGGGCTTCACGAAGCCGATCCGTTGCTGCCAGTGCTCCGCCGACACCGGGCGACGTGGTACAGGACGCACCTGTTTCACGTTTGCTGGGACGACGGCGAACCCGTCCGCCAATCGCTCGACGGCCGGCCACCGTATCTGGAAC
>DATJGQ010000999.1:0-6398 GCA_035494815.1 Gemmataceae bacterium | reverse complement strand
GCCAGAACGACTATCGCAAAGCCCGCCGACACCTAACGAGCGCGCTCATTTACCGCCCCAGCCACGCCCACTACTATTACCAGTATGCGACCGCCGTGCACCACGACCCGCAGGCGGACGCGGCCCGGGCGGTTCGCTACTACCGCCAGGCGCAGCGGCTCGACCCGGACGAGCCACGATACTGGAGCGATTGCGGGCGACTCTACCTGCAACTCGGCCGGCCGGAAGAAGGCGTGTCGGTGCTGCGCAAGGCGCTGACGTTGTCGCCGAACGACCCGGTGATCATTGCCAAGCTGGTCGAAGGCTTGTGCCTGGCCGACCGGGCACACGAGGCGCGCGACGTTCTGCGGGCGGCCCGCTTTCGCAACCCGCGCGATCCGCGGTTCCGGAAGCTCTGGAACGATTTCCAGTTCCAGCAGCTTGTAGACGCACAGACGGAACCGCCGACGGTTCCCGATCCGGTGATTCTGCCGTTCGTGCGCCGCGAGGTGCGGGCGGACCTGCCGAAACTGCCGGGACGGATTCTGCGGCTCGATCGTGGCTCGAAGCAGGGGCCGCATCTGCCGCGGCCGGCCTGGCTGCCCGATCGAAAACATGCTCCATGACGTCGCCAGTGTTGTCCTCCGCGGCCTGAGTGGCCCGCCTGCATTTCAGGTTTACGGCCGCGGCCGGCGGGAAGCCGACTGGCACGTGCTCGACGTCTACGCCACCCATCGACGTGATCGGAGCGGCCGCCTGCCTCTCTGGCGGGGCACGTGTATCACCTGGACGAGTCGCGTCATCGCCGTCGGGTGGGATTTTGCCGCCGTCGTGTTGGCCGAGCAGGCGCGCGCGCCGGCGTCGCGTGAGCGGCCGGTCGTCGTCGCGGGAGGGCGCCTTCGCGATTGGCGGCCGCGCGTGGCCTCCGGGGCATCGAGCCAGCCGTCGGCGAGCGAAGTGCTGGCCCATGAGATCGGGCATACGGCCCAAGCCCGTCGCATGGGACTGGTCTATTGGCCGCTCGGCGGCGCGGTGACCCTCTTCCGCGAGGGGCCGCACTGGTGGAATCACTTCGAGAACCAGGCCAGCGCGACCGGACTGTTCGGCGGCATCGTCAACGGCAGCGTTAGCGCCGAACTACTGCGGTTTGCAATCGGTTAAGTCACCAACTCGCATTTGCCGCTAACGCGCCGCCGGGCTAAAACCGAAGGCAGCCGGAGAACGGGTGCGCGCGAGGCAACTATGATCCGTCCGACCGTCCCGGAAGACTCACCCGCAATCTTGCACCTGACCAAGGTGACCGGAGTCTTCAAACCGATCGAAATCGAAGCGCTCCAGGAAGTGCTCGACGACTATTTCGAGTCGAACCAGGCGCTCGGGCACCAGTCCGTGACGTACGAAGAGCACGGGACGATCCTGGGGTACGCGTACTTTGCTCCGACCCCAATGACCGATCGGACCTGGCACCTCTACTGGATCGCCGTGACGAAGGAGACGCAGGCGAAGGGTGTCGGCGGCAAGCTACTCAAGCACGTCGAAGAAGCCATCCGAAACCGGGGCGGGCGCATGCTGCTGATCGAAACCTCGACGCTGCCCCACTACGACCTGACCCGGCGGTTTTACCTGAAACACGGCTACGAGCTCGATGCGACGCTGCACGACTTCTATGCCGACGGCGACCACATGGCCGTGTTCCGGAAGCGCTTTTAACACGGGATGCACGTCACCTCGGACTGCGGTTCTCCGCCGGTCACGTGGACCTGGCCGTGTTTGTCGATGAAGACGTTCACCTCGCTGCGAACGCCGAACTCCGGCAAGTAGATCCCCGGTTCCACGGAGAAGCAGGTCCGCGGCATGACGCGGCGTTCCTCGTGCGTCTCGAGGTTGTCCATGTTCGCGCCGTTGCCGTGTGTCTCTTCGCCGATCGAGTGTCCCGTGCGGTGGATGAAGTACTCGCCGTAACCGGCCCGCTCGATGACGTCGCGGCAGGCCTGATCGACCTGCCATCCTTGCAGTTTCTCGCCCTTGGCGAAGGCGTCGCGGACGCGCTGGATCGCGGCGTCCCGCGCGGCGGCGACGATCTTGAAGATCTTCGTGTACTTCTCAGGCACCGAGGGGCCCAAATATGCCACGCGGGTGAGGTCGCTCATGACGGACCGCGGCCGGTCGAGCTTCGCCCACAAGTCTACGAGCACGAATTCGCCGGCGCGGATCGGCGTGTCGTCCTTCGCCCCGGGTTCGAAGTGCGGGTCGCCGCTGTGCGGGCCGGCACCGACGATCGGTGGGTGGTCCGTGACCAGACCGTTGTCGTGGAAGTACTGCATGATCCGCTGCTGCACTTCGGTCTCGCGCACCGAGCCGTCACGCTTCACTCGTTGGGCGATAAAGTCCCACACCACGTCATATGCGGAGCGCGTCAATTTCGCAGCCGCCTGGTGCATCGCCCACTGGTCGTCGTCCCAGCAGGCCTCAAACAGTTGGATGAGGTCGCCGGACGGGACGACCTCCACCCCGAAGGAGCGGACCAGTTCGATCGTGCCGGCGTCGACGCGCGACACGTACGGGTTCGCGTTTCGCGGCACGTACTCCATGGCGATCGTCTTCGTGCCGGCGACCAAGTCACGGACGCCGGCCTCGAGCTGCTGCCACCGCAGATAGGGGGTGGCCGGTCCCGGGACGTGATCGAGTGCGTGCGGCTCGATCCGGTGGACGAGTTTCTTCGGTTCGCCGCGCGCCGGGATGAAGCAGAACCAGCGCCGCGACAGGAATTTGTCGGGCGGGATTTGCGCGACTCGCCTCGCGAGCAGGTTCAGCCCCCGAAAGTCGTAGAGCAGCCAGCCATCCACATTCAGTTGCTGCAACGCCGACTGAATCGCCGCGACGTCGAACATGGCACTCATCCTCGGCAGCCGTATTGAAGGAAACCGCTTGTGACAAAGCGGCGACGATAAGTTACAACAAGAGGAGCCGTCCGAACATCCGGCGGTTCCTGGATGGGGCGTCGTCGTGTTTCGCGTACAGTTCAAGGTCTTCCGCAGCAGCTTCTCTTCCTGGGACTCGCTGTTCCAGGAAGCCGCCGACTTCGCGAGCACCTTGCCCACGGACCGGCTCATTAGCATCTCCCACTCCGAGGACCAGAACGAGGGGGTCGTCAGCGTCTGGTACTGGGAGGAGGTCGTGCCGGCCGCGGAGGAGTCGGCCTAGTGGACTTTGACCCGCTCGACCTGTCGCTGAGTGACCCACGCCACCCGTTTCACATCGCACACATGGAAATGGCGCTCGAAGAGGCGCGGACGGCCGCCGCGGAGGACGAGGTGCCGATCGGGGCGGTCATCGTCTCGATGACGGCGGGCGTCATCGGCCGGGCGCACAACCAGCGGGAGCAGTTGAACGACCCGACCGCTCACGCGGAAATGATCGCGATCACGCAGGCGGCGCAGGCGCTGGCGTCGTGGCGACTGGAACGATGTGTCATGTATGTGACGCTGGAACCGTGTCCGATGTGTGCCGGGGCCGTCGTACAAGCTCGATTGCCGGTCGTCGTCTACGGCGCGACCGACCCGAAGGCCGGCGCGTGCGCGACGCTCTACCGGATCACATCGGACCCGAGGCTCAATCACCGGGCGCAGGTCATCGGCGGCGTGCTCGCCGAGAGCTGTGCGACCCTGCTGAGCGACTTTTTCGCCGCCAAGCGCCGCAACGGCAAAGGCTGAATTCCCCTTACACCTTCTAACCCGTTCGGACGAGGACCGACCGATTTCGGCGGCGGGCTGCCCCGGCCGCCCACGTCGTGGTAAGCTGGCAATGATAGACACCGGCGTACATTTCGCGGCGTCGTCGCCGCGCGAGGACCGTCCGATGAAAACGGTTGCAGCGCTCGTCCTGGCAGGCGGCTTGATCGCGACCACCGCCCTTGCGGAGCCGCCGTCGCGGATTCTGACACATCCCGTCGTGCCGACGCGCGAGGCCCTCGACCGGCTGAACATGCATCTCAGTTGGCGGGCGGCCGTGCCCATGCTCGGCGTTCGCGACGGGCTCTTGGCAGTGCAGACGTTCGGGCCACAGGTGGTTGCCCAGACGCGGAGCGGCGCCGTCGTCGGCATCGAGGGCACCACCGGCGCCATCCAGTGGATTGCCCGGGTTAGCGACGCGTACCCGATCGCCAAGCCCGCCGGCGAAAGCGAGACGCTGTTCCTCATCCCCGAAGCGACGCGGATCCACGGTCTGAACCGCGCGACCGGTCGGGAAGAGTGGACGGTCGATCTGCCGGCGACGCCGGCCTCGCCGCCGAACGCGGACACCGAGCGGTTCTACGTGAGCCTGAGCAACGGCCGGCTTTCGGCATACGCATTCCCCGCCGGCTCGACGCTCGCGAAGGATCAAAAGACCGGCGCGCCACGGCCAACTGTCGCGGCCGAGAAAGCGACCCGAACCTCTAACCAGGCGGCGACCGCGAATTCCGGCGACCCGCGCTCCAAGGTCGGCGCGTCTTCACCCGCCGGCGGCCTGGGACGGACCGTCACCGTGACGTCATCCGTCGCCACTCGGACGGCGACGTCGTCCGGCCTCATGTTCACCGGGCGGAGTGCGGTCGGGACTGTTGCGGTGACGCAGGCGTCGCGGGACGCCCCGGTCGGCGACACGCCGCGGCTGCTCTGGGACTTCCAGACCAATTTGCGGATCCAGAATCCGCCGGCACTCGGGTCGGACACGCTGCTCATCGTCGGGACCGACGGGACCGTGATCCTCATGCCCAAGACCGGCCCCGGCGTGCGGCCGTGGCGGCGGGTGCTCGACTCCGCAGTGACGGCCCCGCTCGCGCAAGTCGGGGACGACGTCTATGTCGCCGCCGAGAGCGGGTCCGTTTATTCTTTCCACCTGCCCACCCTGGGAGACTACACCCGGCTGACCTCGGCCGGCCGCGACGAACGCGAACCGCCGATCACCTGGCGGTTCGGAGCTAACGCGCCGGTCCGCGTCGCGCCGATGGTCGCGGGCGACGACATCTTTCTCACGCCCGACCACGGCGGGTTAATCCGGCTGAACCGGCTGACCGGCGACCAGATCTGGCAGAGCCCGACTGCGGACCAGTACCTCGCCGCCAACCTGAAGTTCGTCTACGCGTCCGACCGGATGGGGCGACTGGTCGTGCTCGACCGCGTCCGCGGGACTGTCCTTTCGACGCTCGACCTGTCGGCGTTCGTATTGGGGACGGCGAACGATCAGACCGACCGCGTGGTACTCGCGGCCAACGACGGGACCGTGATCGCGTTGCACGACAAGGCGTACCGGACGCCGTTGGCCCTGCATGCGCCGCCGCCCGTGTCGCGGCCGGAAGGTTTGGTTCCAGCGGCCAAACCCGCCGAGGACAAGCCCGGCGACGACAAGAAGCCGGCCGAGGACAAACAAACGCCGCCGCCGAGCGAGAAGAAGGACCAGTAACCTCGTCGTCGCGGGTCGGATACACTCGAAGCCCGTGGCCCACCGGGCCCGCGGGCTTCGGAGGTTTTATGAGCCGCGTCTGGCCGGTCGCGGTGGCGATTCTGACGCTCGCCGTCGTCGGCGTTCCCCTGGCGCTCCCCTTCGTCGGTCTCGCGATCACGCCGGACGGCTGGGCCGGCCTGCGGGACGTGCCGCGACTGTTGGTGTTGTTGCGCAACACGCTCGCGCTGGCCGTGGGCGTCGTCGTCGTCGCCTTGCCCCTTGGTCTTGTGCTGGCGGTTCTCTTGTATCGCAGTCACCTACCGGGGCGTCACGTCCTCAGAAGTCTTCTCGTCGTATCCCTCTTCATCCCGTTGCCGCTTGTCACGACGGCGTGGCAGGCGACGCTCGACCTCGCGGGCAGGGTGCCCGGAGCGCCGCCGCCGGGATCGTGGCGGCCGTGGCTGACCGGAATGCCGATGGCAATCTGGATCCACGCGATGGCAGGACTGCCGTGGGCGGTGTGGCTGATCGGGCAGGGGCTGCGGGGCGTCGAGCGGGACGTCGAGGAAGCGGCACTCATGACCGCCGGTCCGTTGACGGTGTTCAGATCGGTGACGCTGCCGCGCGCGGGGGCGGCGGTGGTGGCGGCGGTGCTGTGGCTGGTCGTGCAATCGGCGACGGAGATCACGGTCACGGACATGACGCTGGTGCGGACCTACGCAGAAGAAGTGTACACCCAAATCGCGGCCCCGGAAGTCGGTGCGGGGGCCTCGCCGCAGGAGATGCTGGCCCGGGCCGTCGCGGCGGCGGCTCCGTGGGTCGTGGGATTGACGCTCGTCGTCGCTGTCGCCATGGGGCGATGGCAGCGCTCCTCGCCGCCGCTGACGGCGAGCCCGGAACCTCCGGCACTGTTCCGCCGGCGGCGGCCGGCCGTCATGGCTGTCGTAGCGGGCCTGCCTGTCGTCGTCTTGACCGCCGTCCCGCTCCGCGCACTG
>DATJGQ010000998.1:0-2318 GCA_035494815.1 Gemmataceae bacterium | reverse complement strand
CGGGATGTTGAGCGGGACGCGATAGTCGCGCGGCAAATCGGGCCGGCGGAAGCGCAGGATAGTCATCGACAGCGACATGAACACGAAACTCCAGACGACGCCGAACGCGTACGCCTCGCCGAGCAGGAGCACGTCGCCGCGGCTGATGAGGATCGTCGCCAACTGGAGCACGAGGATCAGCCCAAGGATGCGGTAGGTCGTGCCGTACTTTTCGTGCGGCTTCTGCACCCAGTCGGGGACGACGCCGTCCTCGGCGACGCGATTGAGGACGCCGTTGGAGCCGATGATCGCGGTGTTCACCGCCCCCGAGAGGATCAGGCTGCCGACGATGACGACGAACGCGTTGAGAAGCAGTTTCAGCCAGTCGGGGCCCGCGACGTTCATCGCCAGGCCGCCGATCAGGTTGTCGGCGTAGCGGGACATGCGAACGTCGTCCGGGATGATCATCACCGCCATGAAGGAGATGCCGACCGTGAGAAAAACGCTGAAGACGAAGACGACGAGAGCCGCCTTTTTGAAATTCGGCAGCTTCGGGGATTCGACTTCGCGGTAGACCTGGGCAAGCGTTTCGTAGCCGGACATCGACAGGATCGAGTGGCCGAACGCGATCGCGATGCCCATCAGGCCGAAGAAGCTGAGCATGCCGGCCGGATGCCGGAGTCTTTCTTGAGCGTCGTGCGGCAAGATGCGGTCCAGGAATCCGATCGGGTCTTCCTGCTCCCCAGTCAGCTTGTTGATCTTGGGCTGTTGTTGGCCCGTCTGCGGGTCGGTCTCGAACTTCTTTTCCAGATTCACTTCATACGGCGGCAGTTGCCGCTTGCCCGGGTCCATCGCCAGCGTCAGCCCGCACCAGGCCATGATCACGACCGCCATCACCGCGGTGGCGATCATGATCTTAAACGCCTTGTCGCTGGACTCGTGGATGCCAAGCAGATTCTGCCGGTAAAAGTACAGGGTGACGAGGATCGCGAAGAGCACCGCCGCGACGTTCTTCATCGTGTCGGCGGTGGCCTTGTCCGGCGTCGGGTAGCCGACTTTTTCAAGCACTTCCAGTCCGAGGCTGGCGAGATACTGTCCGGCGGTGACGCTCGAGATCGGCCCGGTGAGGATGTAGTCGAAAATCAGGGCGGCGACGGCGAGTTTGCCGGCGAACCCGCCCATCGCCTCGCGGACGACCTTGTAGACACCGCCGCGGACGAACATTGCGCAGCTTTCGATGTAGACGCTGCGGACCGCGTAACTGAACACCATCACGCCGAGGATGAACCAGGGCGCCGCCTTACCGATCGACTGCTCGACGATGCCGCCGATGTAGTAGGCGGTACTGGCGAGGTCGCAGAGGACGACCGCGGCGGTCCGCCAGTACGAGATGAACGTGAACATCACGCTGCCGACGACGATGACTTGCGTCGTGCGGCGGATGCGGCTAGAGCGGTCGCGGCTGGGGCCGTTGGAGCCGCCGTCGGGCTGGAAGATGGACGAGGGGGGTTCGGACATGCCGGTGATTCGCCAGGGCCGGCCGGCCGCGCGGGCGTCCGCCCGCGGGACCGGACCGCGGTGCGAGATTGTGCATTGTACCCCCCGCAGGAGCGTCGGGGAGGGGCAATAGTGGACGGACGATCACTGGATCATTTGAGCTCGGCCACTTCGGCCGCGTCGAAATACGCCATGTTGCCCTCGACGAGGAGCCGGAATTCTTGGGCTCTCGCCGTCTGGCGGTCCGGAAGCGACCCGAGCAACTGCCGGTTGAAATAAACGTACCACCAGCGGCCCTGTCGCTCCGCCCGCAATTCGAAGTACGGGACTTTGTCGGTCAAGGCCTCCGAACGGGGAAGTGGCACCGCGGCCGACGTCGGTATAAACGGCGCGTCGTCGCTGGCACGTCGACCGATGCGTGTGCCATCCTCGCGGGAAACGCGCAGTACGTATCGCGGCGAGCCGGGGCTGTGGGCGCCGGCGGGATACGGCTGCACGCCGAAATGTAACTCGACGGCCGTTGCCTTGTTCAGGTCGGCGCCGACGGCGAGCGAATAGTGGGCGTAGCCGGGCAGTGGTCGGCGGATGACGCCCTCCGTACCGGCGATGACCGTAGCGCCCTCGGCGTCTTTGTCGATCCGCCAGGACCCGCGCACGGTCTGCCAATCGAGGAGCGTGCCGCGAAAGAGAGTCTCGGCGCGGGCGGTCGGCGACATCGAAGGGGGCGGGGCGGTCGTGAAGCGGCGCCAGGCGGAGATACCGCCGACGATGGCCAGGATCCCCAGGAAGAGAGATGGCATGAGCCACGGGAGTGATCGATTCAGCGAGCGGCGGGGGTTTTA
>DATJGQ010000997.1:0-2647 GCA_035494815.1 Gemmataceae bacterium | reverse complement strand
CACGTATCCGGGACAGTCCGGCGAGTCGAAGGTGTGGGTGAAGGTCAACAGCCGGTACTCGTACTACTTCGACCACGTGCAGCTGGCCGGCGGCCTTGGTGTCGGATCCAAAGTTGACGCCGGCGCCGTCGTCGGCGTTTCGGCCGGCATCGCCTTCGACTTCGCGGTGACCGACATGGCGACGGCGCAAGGGTTCATCACGCCGGCGCGATACGGGATGGACTCGGTGTACGCGCAGTCGCCGTTCCCGTTCTTCGTCGAGCCGATCCGCTCGACGCTCTATTCCAAAGTTCAGCGCACGGGGGGCGATCTCGACGGCAAAATCAACTTCGACGTCGCCGGCACGCTCTCCGGCAACTGGTTCGACGATTCACTGCCGGTCGCCGGGAGCACGTCCAACGACATCACGATCGGCCAGCGTCAGATCTCGTTCGCGCGGGACGTGCGGTTTCCCGACCGGCTGCGTGTGTCGGTCGGCGGCTTCGGCATGACCGGTCTCTACGGCGTGCCGCCGGGCGCGCCGGATTTCGCGTCGATCACGCCCGCCTCCGGCCTGGTCGTCTACCGACTGCTCAACACGGGCGAGCCCGGCGGTCCCCCTGGGGTCGATCAGCTCGGGTTGCTCGTCGTGCAGCTGGTCGACGGCGGGCACCTGCGTGTCGAGGTGGTCAACGACCGGCTCGCGGCGTCGGCCGCGTTCAGCGGACAGGCCAAGACCTACATCCGCTGACGGGCAGTGCAAGACTGAACAGACGGCGTTTGCGGCCGGCGTTTATGCTCGGTCCATGTTCAACAAAAACGAAACCCACGGGGCGGTTGATCAGGCGAAGGGCAAGGCCAAGCAGGCGATCGGCAACGCCACCAACGATCCGAATCTTCGCGACGAAGGCCGCGCGGACGAAGCGGCGGGCAAGATCGAATCGGCTGTCGGCAACGCGCAGCGCAAGGTCGGGAACGCCGTCGAGAACGTCGGCAAAGCGATCAAGCGATGAAAGCGATCGGCGTTCTCCTCATCGTCCTCGGCGTCATCGGCCTGGCCTACGGCGGCTTGACCTGGACGACACGAGAGAAGGTCGTCGACCTCGGGCCAGTCGAGGTCACCCAGAACAAGACGAAGTCGCTGCCGCTGCCGCCGATCGCCGGTGGTATCTGCCTCGTCGCCGGCGTGATCCTGCTCGTCGGCCCCGGCCGGCGCCGCTGACCGCCCGCGCAGGCGCGCCCGCTACTTCGCGGGCTTCAGCTGCGCGAGCTTCTTGAAGTCGACTTTCGCGACGAAGGCGCGAAGCGTATCCAGCGCGTCCACGCCTTCGCCTTCCGCCTTGACGACGAATCGGCCGTCGACGAGCACTGAAAACTCTCCGATCAGCTTGTCCGAGTTCCACTTCGACGCGGCTTCGAGGCCTTCGTACATGAAGCGCGTGATGTTGGTGGACGGCGCGGGACTTTCCGAATAGCCCTGCGGCAGCACGCTGATCATCGCCGCGAGCGCCATCAGGCAGTCGCCCGTGCCGACCGTGTCGCCGATGGTGAGCCGGACCTTCGCGGCGCCGTTCGTGTACTGACCGGTCACAAAGGAATACCCGGCATCATCTGAGACGCGGACGACGTCGCCGGCGATGTCGCCGCGCGTCCATCCGGCTGAGTCCGGCAGCATCGTGCGGAGCGCGTCAACGGTGACGACGCTCAGCGGCTTGTCGGCGGGCGCCGCGGGTTTTTGCGGGCGGGCGGGAACGAAGGCCGTCAGGGCGATGAGGGCGGCTAGGAACACGTTCATGGGAACACCTCTCGTGCCTGCGCTGAATTGCTATTTGCGTGCCATTGCCCCTGCTGGGAGTCCGGCAGTTTTTTCGGGGCTCGGTGCGGTTTTGCCCCGAATTATTCAGAGCTCCCGCGTGAAAGTCCGCGGCGTGCGACGAAGATCGTGTGGTACGGCCCGCCCTGTTTGAGTCGCGCGCGGACGTGCTCGACTGAGACGGCGAATCCCGCGTAGCGAAGGCGCTGCTCGAACTTGCGGTCGTCCCACGCCGACCAGACGGCGAGCGTGCCCCCGGGCTTGAGCGCGTCGCGCGCGACGGCGACGCCGGCGTTCGCGTACAGCGTGCCGTTGAAATTCGTGGTGAACGCGGCGGGTCCGTTGTCGACGTCGAGCAGCACCGCGTCGTACGCGCCGCGGTTTGCACGGAGGGTCGCGAGCACATCACCTTGAATGACGCGCGTGCGCTTGTCGGCGAGCGGGTGATCGGCGAGCGGGCCGAGGGCGCCGCGGTTCCAGTCCACGATGGCGGGCAGCAGCTCGGCGACATCGACGACCGCGTCCGCGGGCAGGTGATCCAGGGTGGCGCGGAGCGTGTAGCCCATGCCGAGCCCGCCCACGAGGACGCGAGGTTTACCCTCCGGAGCTTTAGCGGAGGAGGGGAGCGTTTTCAAGCCGAAGGTCGCGAGCGCTTCTTCCGAACCGTGCATCCGGTTCGACATCAGGCTCTTGCCGTTCGCGAGAATCACATACTCGTGGCCGCGGCGCGTCAGCGAGAGGCGGGTGCCGTCCGGCGCGTCGGCCTCGCCGAGCACTTCCCAGGGAATCACGCTTCATTATTTACGTGTACGTTCGATTACACTGCCCGGCATGAGAAATCAGATCAGCCGGGCG